>NZ_CP071848.1:3000000-3166304 GCF_023716565.1 Vibrio sp. SCSIO 43136
TAAGCCAAAACCGGGCAAAATGAAAGACTACATCGCCGTGCCAAAAGCTAACGGCTATCAGTCATTGCATACGTCTATGGTGGGCCCGCATGGTGTGCCTGTTGAAGTTCAAATCCGAACCGAAGACATGGATCAGATGGCGGACAAAGGTGTCGCAGCCCACTGGTCTTACAAAGGCAGCGGTGAAACCAGCGGCACAACAGCTCAGGTCAAAGCCCAGCGTTGGATGCAAAGCTTGCTTGAGCTGCAGCAAAGTGCGGGTAACTCGTTTGAGTTTATCGAGAACGTTAAATCCGATCTGTTCCCAGATGAGATCTACGTGTTCTCACCAAAAGGCCGTATCGTTGAGTTGCCTGTGGGAGCTACCGCAGTAGACTTTGCTTATGCTGTGCATACTGATGTCGGTAACAGTTGTGTAGGCGCTCGTGTTGACCGACACCCTTACCCATTGAGTAAGGCGTTGAAAAACGGCCAAACTATCGAGATCATCAGTGCGCCGGGTGCTCGCCCTAATGCGGCATGGCTTAACTATGTGGTGACCTCTCGAGCGCGTACCAAGATCCGTCAAGTGCTGAAAACCATGCGCCGTGAAGAGTCGATCACTCTCGGTCGTCGACTGCTTAATCACGCCTTGGGTGAACTGTCTATCTCGGACGTTGCACCAGAAAACATTGAGCATGTGCTTAGCGATCTGCGCATCGAAAGCCAAGATGACCTGTTGGCAGCGATTGGACTGGGCGAATTGATGAGTATCGTCATTGCTCGCCGACTGTTAGGTGATGCTGATGAGCTAACGGAAGTGGAAAACAACTCTAGCAATAAGAAGAAGCTA
This sequence comes from Vibrio sp. SCSIO 43136, assembly GCF_023716565.1. Classification (NCBI taxonomy): domain Bacteria; kingdom Pseudomonadati; phylum Pseudomonadota; class Gammaproteobacteria; order Vibrionales; family Vibrionaceae; genus Vibrio; species Vibrio sp. SCSIO 43136. The sequence continues at coordinate 3,000,833 of NZ_CP071848.1, forward strand.
CCTATCCGAGGTGCGGAAGGTATTTTGCTTACCTTTGCTAACTGTTGTCACCCTATCCCGGATGATCACATCATTGCTCACGTTTCGCCGGGCCGTGGTTTGGTAGTGCACCGAGAAACCTGTCCGAATGTTCGCGGTTATCAGAAAGAACCTGATAAATACATGGCCGTCGAGTGGTCAAACGACTACGACCAAGAGTTCATCGCAGAGCTAAGTGTCGATATGCAAAATGCGCAGGGCGCACTAGCAGCACTGACTAACGTGATCTCTCAGACTGGCTCTAACATCCACGGTATCTCTACCGATGAGAAAGATGGTCGTCTTTACACCATCACGGTTCTGTTGACCACCAAAGACCGTGTGCATTTGGCAAGCATCATGAAACGTATCCGGATCATGTCGCAAGTCACTCGGGTACGCCGTCGTAAAAACTAATCCCAATCCCGGCTGCAGCCGGGATTTTTATTTGTACAAAACTATGAACCTAGAAAGATACAACCGCATCCAAACGGTACTTAAAGCACGCCAAGCCGACCTAACGCTTTGTCTTGAGGAAGTCCACAAACCAAATAATGTATCGGCGATTATCCGTAGCGCCGATGCTGCTGGTGTGCATAAAGTTCACGCCGTGTGGCCAGATGATAAAATGCGCATGCTCAGTCACACTTCAGCTGGCGCTCGCAACTGGGTAGAAGTCGATACTCACAAAGACATTGATAGCGCAGTCACCGAGCTAAAAAGCCAAGGCATGCAGATCCTTGCAACCAACTTATCCGACACTGCGGTCGATTTTCGCGATATTGACTACACCAAACCCACAGCTGTCATCTTAGGTGGGGAAAAACACGGTATTTCAAAGCACGCCTTGAGCCTCGCCGATCAAGATATCATCATTCCAATGGTCGGTATGGTGCAATCACTCAATGTCTCTGTGGCGAGTGCTTTGATCCTGTTTGAAGCCCAGCGACAGCGCCAAATCGCAGGCATGTATGAACGTGAAACTTCAGCGCTGCCAACGGAATACATCAACCGCATTTTGTTTGAACGCGGCCATCCTGTATTAGCCAAAGTTGCGAAGCGTAAAGGCTTGCCTTACCCACCTCTTGATGACGCTGGCCAGATCGTGGCGGAAGAGAGTTGGTGGACGGAGATGCAGAAGAAATAGACCTTAGGTAAAGGGCAAACGGTACTCGGCTAACGGAAAATGGCATCACCGTTTACCGTTAGCGAAGCGTCCGAATATCAACCATTTGCCGATCGCCCGACGTCCGATTACACTAGCTAAAGTCCGTTCTACCTTAAGGCTTTTTTATGTCCCAACTACTCTCAGCCATTCCATTGACCGAACTTACCGGAGTCGGGGCGAAAGTTGCGGAGAAGTTGGCCAAAGTCGGGCTTAACTCCGTTCAGGACCTACTCTTTCACCTGCCATCACGCTATGAAGACCGTACTCGGGTGTATCCTATGGTTAAGCTACATCCTGGGCTGTGGTGCGCTGTCAAAGGCAAGGTGATGGCGGTAGATACCACCTTTGGTCGTCGTAAGATGCTAACGGTGAAAATCAGTGATGGCAACGGCACCATTGCTCTGCGCTTTTTTAATTTCACCGCTGGCATGAAAAACAGCTTTGAGCCGGGTAAACCTGTGCACGCTTATGGGGAAATAAAACGAGGCGGACACGGACTTGAAATCATCCACCCTGATTACAAATTTTTTGATGATGGTCGCCAACAAGAGGTCGAGCCAAGCTTAACGCCTGTCTACCCGACGACTGATGGGCTAAGGCAACTTACCCTGCGTAATCTGACCGATCAAGCACTCGCCTTGCTTGATAAAGCCGCTGTACAAGAATTGCTGCCCGCTGGTCTCTACCCAAATCAGATGACGATGAATCAGGCTCTGCATATTATTCACCGTCCATCACCAGAGATTGATCTGGAAGCATTCGACGAAGGGCAGCACCCAGCTCAGCGTCGCCTGATCCTTGAAGAGTTACTTGCTCAGAACCTATCGATGCTGGCAGTGCGCAGCAATACTCAAAAAGACCATGCCGGCGCTCTACCTTATGGTGAAAAACTCAAATCACAATTGCTTGCTCAACTGCCATTCTCTCCAACCAATGCTCAGCAGAGAGTGGTCAAAGAGATCGAAGCTGACCTCGCCAAACCTCACCCGATGATGCGCTTAGTTCAAGGTGATGTGGGCTCTGGAAAAACGCTTGTTGCCGCCCTCGCTGCCGTTCAAGCACTGGAGCAAGGTCATCAAGTTGCCTTGATGGCACCGACTGAGTTACTTGCCGAGCAGCATGCCATTAACTTTGCCAACTGGTTCGAAAAGCTGTCTCTGGACGGAAAGCCAATCCCAGTAGGTTGGCTTGCTGGCAAATTAAAAGGCAAAGCACGAGACAAAGAGCTTGAGCGAATAAAATCTGGCGAAGCCAAAATGGTGGTTGGCACTCATGCCCTGTTCCAAGAGCAAGTAGAGTTTGACCACCTTGCACTGGTGATCATTGATGAGCAGCATCGCTTTGGTGTGCATCAGCGTTTAGAGCTGCGTGAAAAAGGCATTAAACAAGGCGCTTTCCCACATCAGCTGATCATGACAGCAACACCAATACCGCGCACTCTAGCGATGACAGCTTACGCTGATTTAGAAACCTCAGTCATCGATGAGCTGCCTCCGGGCAGAACCCCCATTCAGACGGTTGCGATCCCAGATACACGCCGTAAAGACGTGGTGGATAGAGTTCGCAGCGCCTGCCTAGATGGCAAGCAGGCATATTGGGTATGCACCCTAATCGATGAATCTGAGGTACTAGAAGCCCAAGCGGCGGCAGATACCGCTGAGGAACTCAAACTGCAGCTACCTGAGCTCAATATTGGCTTAGTGCATGGCCGAATGAAACCAGCCGAAAAGCAGCAGATCATGGCGCAGTTTAAAAACAATGAATTGCACCTACTGGTCGCGACCACCGTCATCGAAGTAGGTGTCGATGTACCAAACTCAAGTTTGATGATCATCGAAAACCCCGAACGGCTTGGCTTGGCTCAGCTGCACCAGCTTAGAGGCCGAGTTGGTCGAGGCTCGGTAGCGAGTCACTGCGTTTTACTCTATAAAGCACCATTATCTAAAACAGCTCAAAAGCGTTTAGGGGTGCTAAGAGAAAGTAACGACGGTTTCGTTATCGCCCAACGAGACCTAGAGATCCGTGGGCCAGGTGAACTACTGGGCACTAAACAGACTGGATTGGCTGACTTCAAAATCGCCGATTTGGTCCGAGACCAAAAACTAGTGCCTGAAGTGCAACGTATCGCTCGCCATATTCACGAGCAATATCCGCAAAACGCCAAAGCGATTATTGATCGCTGGTTGGGGGAGCGGGAGATGTATTCGAATGCGTGATCGGTAATCGGTAATCGGTAATCGGTAATCGGTAATCAGTAATCGGTAATCGAGAGCATTCGCAATAATACCTATCCCTTCAAGCGGCTATTCATTGGGAAGCTTAGTTGGGCTTTTAGGCCGCCTTCGCTGCGGTTGTTGACGGATATTAAACCGTTATGCTGACGTACGATGCGACGAACGATGGCAAGGCCTAGACCTGTACCTTCTGAACCTCTTGCTGTGTCTCCGCGAGTGAAAGGTTGGAACACTTTGTTCAGCTCGGAGCGCTCAATACCCGGGCCATTATCTTCGACACATACCCATGCCAGTTTATTATCAGCTGTGACGCCAGTGGTAACTTTTACCCAACCATTACCGTAGCGGATAGCGTTAACCACCAAGTTACTGATCGCACGTTTAATTGCGATGGCGTTACCCAGAACTGGGCGTTTATGGTTAAACAAGCTCTGCTCTATCTCTAGCTCGTAGCCCCCTTCGGCGACCGCAACATCTCTGGCAATATCGCTAAGCCACACCGCTTCAAAACTTTGTGCATCGACGGGTTTCAGGTAATCCATAAACTGGCTAATGATCTCATTACACTCTTCGGTATCACCTATGATGCCTTCAGCCAAGTACTGATCCTCTGGGGACATCATTTCAGTGGCTAAGCGGATACGAGTCAACGGTGTTCGCAGGTCATGGCTCACCCCAGCCATTAACAAGGTTCGATCCTCTTCAAGCTCCTGAATGCCTTTCGACATCTGATTAAACGCCTTGGCAACCGCTTGAATTTCCGTTGCACCTCGCTCTGGGATCTCTGGTGGGATCTCGCCTCGCCCTACGGTTTTCGCTGCACTTTCCAGCGCCATCAGAGGACGATTCTGAATTCGAATGAACACCCAACCGCCCAGAACTATCAATAGAGCGCCGATTAAGCTGTTTCTAAACAGCGGCATAAAGTCTTCCTGCTGCAACTCTGACAGTGGAATTCTGATCAGATAGTTAGGGAAGCCCTCAATTTTCATCCACAATACGTAGCTTTCTGCGCCTAGCGCCAACCAAACATCGGTCTTGGTCCCTAGAGCCTCGGTCATCTGCTCGCTCATCAGCTCAATTTCGGTCGCTTTGACCAGCTCTTGAGTGATCGGCTCATCAGGCAGATGTGCGCTCACCCCTAGCTGTTCTAAGAGACGTCTTCGAGCCAGCGCCGCTTCACCTTCCTTTGCACTGGTATCGTCCAACATGATGTTGATCTCATAGGCCAGAATGCGATTAAACTGCTGCAAGCTCGGTAGCAAAGCATAGTTAAACACGGCGTAATAAGAGAACACTTGGCTAGACAGCAGCAGAGTTAAGAAAAGGAAAATACTTTGGGTGCGAGAACTACGAAGGCGCATGACGGACCTATTGGGATTCGATACAGGAAAAAATGGCCCCCATTAGGGAGCCACTAGAATTATACTGCTTTACCGTCAGGAACAAAGACGTAGCCCAGTCCCCATACAGTTTGAATATAACGTGGACGGCTTGGGTCCTCTTCTAGCATTCGACGCAGACGAGAAATTTGCACATCGATAGAGCGCTCCATCGCCGAGTATTCACGGCCACGGGCCATGTTCATCAGCTTATCTCGCGACATCGGCTCACGGGCATTGGTCACTAGTGCTTTAAGCACCGCAAACTCACCTGAGGTCAAAGGCATTGGCTCTTCACCACGGAACATCTCACGCGTGCCTAGGTTCAAGCGAAACTCGCCAAACTCTACTTGAGACTCTTCTGAGCTTGGTGCTCCTGGCGCTTCAATAGTCTGACGGCGAAGTACCGCTCTGATACGAGCTAACAGCTCACGAGGGTTGAATGGTTTAGGGAGATAATCATCCGCCCCAACCTCAAGACCAACGATGCGGTCAATCTCATCACCTTTGGCGGTCAGCATCAAAATCGGCAGCATGTTATTTGCGTTACGTAGACGACGACAGATAGACAAGCCATCTTCACCAGGAAGCATCAAGTCTAGCACCATCAAATGGAACGTTTCGCGAGTCAACAGACGGTCCATCTGCTCACTGTTAGCAACACTGCGTACTTGGAATCCCTGCTCAGACAGATAACGCTCCAACAACGACCTAAGTCGTGCGTCATCATCAACCACTAATACTTTGTAGTTTTCTTGCATCTGTAATACCTGCTCAATCATAAAGCGAAGCTAAAATGTAACATTAGATGCCCATTCAACGGACAAATAATTGTTAGCGTTTATTAATTTATAGTCAGTTTGAAGCAATTTATGCCAACTATTTCACACAACTCGCCTCAACTTGTCACTAACAGCCAATTACTGCTATAACCAGCAAAAAGAAAAACGACCAAAAAACTATGAGAACCAACTACATCACCCGAGAAGGTTACAACCGCCTCAAAAAAGAACTCGATTTCCTATGGCGTGAAGACCGCCCAGAAGTCACCAAAAAAGTGACTTGGGCGGCGAGCCTTGGCGATCGCTCTGAAAATGCCGACTATCAATATAATAAGAAGCGCCTACGAGAGATTGACCGCCGAGTACGCTTCCTACGCAAGCGCCTCGAACAAGTCACTGTGGTCGATTACTCTCCGCAACAAGAAGGTAAGGTCTTCTTTGGTGCTTGGGTAGAAATTGAAAATGAAGATGGTGATGTGAAGAAATTTCGCATTGTCGGCCCAGATGAAATCTACGGAGGAGTCAAAGACTACATCTCGGTAGATTCACCAATGGCGCGCGCCTTGCTCAAGAAATCGGTGGACGATGAGTTTGTAGTGCGCACGCCAGAGGGGGAAAGAGAGTGGTTTGTGAATGTAATAGAATATGTAAAAGACGGCGAACGGTAAGCGGACGCTTCGCTTAACGGCCTACGGTGTGAGTGAAACCACTGTAGGCCGAGATTTTTTACTTGCTAGGTTTCTCACTCAATAGAAATTGTTCGTCGCTACTTACTAACACCCCATGACGTAAAAAATTCTTGCCTAGGATCATGCTGTAGCGAAAGCGGGAACGGTCTTTTAGGTTCACTTTGATCGTTTCTCTTACCTTGCCGACTCGTACTCTTAACTCAATCACTGGGCGAGAAAAGTTTTTTTCGCCTGCTTTGGCAGTGACACGAATTTCGTCAACGACTGGTTTGGTCATTTCGACTTTGTCACCTTCGTCATTGCGGTAGAGAAACTTAACCATCTCTACGCCATCTTGCTCAAAGCGTTCAATATTTTCCGCACTGATTGAGCTCATGTCAGCGCCTGTATCCAGTTTGACGGGGAAACTCAGGCCTTCCACTTCAGCTTGTTCGATATATCCAGCCTTGAAGACGGGCTGCGGATTCAGAAGGTCCAAAGCTCGAGTATTGATAGCTACACCATTGCGGCTAAAGCTACGCCCGATTTCAAATCTTGGGGTTTGAGGCTCATCTTGGTCAAGAAGGTCTAGCGCAAAAGAGCGCCATACTTTTTGCTCACCGTAACGAAACTCCCCTTCCACCACAGGGCGGCGATCATCACCAATTTTCAGTACTTGCTTAACAGGTTTAGTCACCTTGCGGTTGTCGAGCAGGTAGTGGACCTCATTTTTCTTTTCGTCGTACTGATATTCTGGCAATTTGAGTAGCGAGGTCTTGAGCAGCAGTGATGGCTCGGCTTGCAGTTTCACGTCGTCTAACATCAGGAACTCCTGCGGGGATACCATCAACGCTGGATTCTTCTCATGCCATTTGGAAAATGTTTGCGCACCTTTATTTAGACGATCCTTGCTGCCCATGTCGGTAATAAATAGCTCACTTTGGGTGCGTAGACCAAGGCGCAACTGACTGCTGCTTTTCGAGCGGTCATCGAGGTAAACCAGCACAGGAGCCGATTGTTTGTCACCAATGCTTAATGGCACGTAAACCAGAGGACGCTTGTTACCACTGAGCGAAAGCATACGCACCAGTGGTTGGCGCATCGCTTTGATTTGATCATCTTTGCCGATGAAATCAAAGCTCACCCAATCACCATCCACTTCAACATTTTTAGCATTGAGCACGCTGTAATTGCTGCTCTGAGATAAGCTGATATTAACCGCAATACCATCGACTTTGCTTTGCTCACTGCGACCAATCACTGTGGCATGACGCTGGCCTTGCAGATAATCGTATCCTGCCATCACCCATGCATAATCGCTCAATAGAGTTTTACCGATCAAGATTGGGGCGGTGAACTGACTACGGTTGGTCAGGTTGACGGGAGTTTTCACCTTATTACCCGCAATGGTCATCTCGATGTCCACCACAGGACGATAGATTGGCTCTTCACTGGTTCGACTGCGGATCACGCTCATTCTCGCCAGAGGTCGCTCTATTTTAACCTTCTCTCCAGTCACTGGGTTGCGCATGGTGAATTGCACCACACCACGAATATCGCGCGAAGGGGCAGTGTCATAAGGCATTCGCCATTCACTGCCTTCTTCAAATGCCCCCAAATCATCAACGATCTGCTTCATCAAAGGGACATCTGACATGCCCTTGTATTTCGGATGCGTACTGAATACGTGCACATCTTCCGCATGAATCGAGGTGGTATCTGCCCCAGTATCAACCTTGGCCGCAAATGGCACCTTGGCGAGCTCAGGAATGGCGGAGTAAAACACACTTTCAGTGCGGCCCAATACTAGTTTATCTTCAAACTCATACGCAGGGGCTGAGGTGGTAAAGTCAGTGCTCATCGCCGGAAGTGAACCGAATGAGCCTATTGCCAACGCAGCAATCGCCCAATAACAAGATTTCATAGTGATTCCTAAGGTTTTCATCCATTACCGATTGGAAGCCCAAGCTAAAAAATAGTTTCCAGCGCCGGGGCAATTTAACTTTGTCCTGACGCAAACAAGCAACTTGGGAAATATCTCTCTTATTCTAGCCTTTCTTTTCAAACATTTGTCACTCGGAAGGCGAATTCAATTGCAAATCGTGCGCCTTGTCCCCATGTTTAGACCATTGAAAATACAAAAGAGAACTCCACGGATGAGCCAAGCTATCTGTCAAACCATCGCCCGTGAACTGAACGTGCGCCAAGACCAAGTCAATGCGGCTGTTAATCTGATTGATGAAGGCAATACAGTGCCATTTATCGCTCGTTACCGAAAAGAGGTCACTGGCGGCCTAGACGATACCCAACTACGTACTTTAGACAGCCGTCTATCTTACTTACGCGAGTTAGATGACCGTCGCCAGACCATTCTCAAGTCAATCAAAGACCAAGAAAAGCTCACTCCAGAGCTCGAAAAAGCACTGTTGGATGCAGATAGCAAAACTCGTCTAGAAGATCTTTACTTGCCGTATAAGCCTAAGCGCCGCACCAAAGGTCAAATTGCGATTGAAGCGGGCCTTGAGCCCCTCGCCGATACCCTTTGGACACAACCGCAAACAGAACCAGAGACCGAAGCGAGCAAATACCTTGCTGAAGATAAAGGCATCACAGATACCAAAGCCGCTCTGGATGGAGCCCGTGCCATCGTGATGGAACGCATTGCCGAAGATGCCAACCTGCTTGAGAAAATTCGTATCTATCTGACCAAACATGCCGAGCTCAATGCTCGTGTCGTTACAGGCCAAGAACAAGCAGGTGAGAAATTTAAAGATTACTTTGAACACGATGAGCAGCTGAGTAAAGTGCCGTCTCACCGAGCGCTGGCAATGCTACGTGGTCGCAACGAAGGTTTCTTGCAACTGAGCATGAACGCCGACCCGAATCAAGAAGAGAGCATCCGTCAATCCTACTGCGAAACCATCATCGCTGAGCATTACGGCATCCACTTGAGTGAGGCTCCTGCCGATAACTGGCGCAAGCAAGTGATCAGTTGGGCATGGCGCATCAAGGTCTCCATGCATATGGAAACCGAGCTGATGTCGGCGGTTAAAGAGCGTGCTGAAATTGAAGCGATCGAAGTGTTTGCTACCAACCTTAAAGACCTATTGATGGCTGCACCTGCTGGCCCTCGTGCCACGCTTGGTCTTGATCCGGGTCTTCGTACAGGATGTAAGGTTGCCGTGGTCGATAGCACAGGTAAGGTACTAGCGACCGATACCATCTACCCGCACGCACCGCAGAAGCAATACGACAAAGCGGCTGACGTGATTGCTCGTCTTTGTAAAGCACATCAATTGGATCTGATTGCGATTGGTAACGGCACGGCTTCACGTGAAACCGATGCCTTTGCCGCTGACGTGATCAAGCGTGCTAACCTTAAATCACAGAAAATCATGGTGAGTGAAGCGGGTGCATCAGTGTACTCAGCATCCGAACTGGCTGCTAAAGAGTTCCCGAATCTCGACGTATCACTGCGTGGTGCAGTCTCTATCGCACGTCGCCTACAAGACCCTCTCGCAGAGCTGGTTAAGATTGATCCAAAGTCTATCGGTGTTGGCCAATACCAGCACGATGTCAGCCAGAGCCTACTGGCAAAACGTCTCGATGCAGTGGTAGAAGACTGTGTAAACGCCGTCGGTGTGGATGTGAATACTGCATCCCCAGCACTACTGACTCGTGTTGCGGGACTATCGGCAACCATCGCTCAAAACATTGTTGATTACCGTGATGAGAACGGTCGTTTCGAAGCTCGTACTACACTGAAAAAAGTCGCTCGTCTTGGCCCTAAGGCCTTTGAGCAGTGTGCTGGTTTCCTACGTATTATGGATGGTAAGAACCCGCTCGACGCTTCATCCGTTCACCCTGAAGCCTATCCAGTAGTGAAAACCATCGCCGAAAAGAACGGCAAAGACGTCAAAGCCATGATTGGTGATAGCGGCTTTTTGGCTAAGTTAAACGCTATCGATTACACCGATGAGAACTTTGGCCTGCCAACTGTAACTGACATCATCAAAGAGCTGGATAAACCGGGTCGCGACCCTCGCCCTGAATTTAAGACGGCGACCTTTGCTGATGGCGTTAACACTATGAACGACCTAGAGGTTGGTATGGTGCTAGAAGGCGTGGTTTCTAACGTGGCCAACTTCGGTGCGTTTGTTGATATCGGTGTTCACCAAGATGGTCTAGTGCATATCTCAGCACTGACTGACCGCTACGTTTCTGATCCACGTGAAGTGGTAAAAGCGGGTGATATCGTTAAAGTGAAGGTGATGGAAGTGGATGTGGCGCGTAAACGTATCGGCCTTTCTATGCGCCTAAACGATAAACCAGGTCAAGAAAGCCGTGGTGCCAAACCTCGCCAAGAGCGTAATCAAGGCCAGCGACCAACTCGCCGTAAAGATCCATCAAACAACAATGGCGCAATGGGCGGCGCATTTGCTGCAGCCTTTGCTAACGCCAAAAAGCGCTAATAAGTGCCACCCTAGAGCATTAAATACCAAGGGAGCCAAATGGCTCCCTTATTGTTATTGATACCACTGCTCAAGACGGTCAAGATGACCATCCAAACTAAAGTGTTCTAAGGCTCGCTCACGCAGTCGCTTTGCAACCACTTGATATTTATCATCGTCAAACAGCGCTAACACCTTCTCAGCCACTTGCTTTGCGTCTTGGTAATTCACCGTCAGTGCATCATCTTCCAGAATTTCAGGGTAAGCACCACTATTGGAGGCGACCACCGCTTTTTGCGCCATCATGGCTTCGATAAGTGTTAGCCCAAATGCTTCGTTCCAAGAAAGCATGCACACCACATCCATCGCCGCCAAAAGCTCAGGCACTCGAGACTGGAAGCCCGTGAAGTGCACTTGTGACTCCAGCCCAAGATCTTTCACCGTCTGTTTGAGTGTCGCTACATAGGCTTCATCTGAGCCTTGACTGGCAAGCAACCCACCAACAATTAATAGATGGCAATTTGGCTCAGCTTTCACCATATGCTCAAAAGCATGAATAGTTTCTAAAACACCTTTGCCTGAATCTAAACGCCCTAATGTACCGACCACTTTTGCATCGGCAGGGATAGCAAACTCTTGGCGAATGTCCGCTACCACTTGTGCATCGAGTACAGGCTCTATCACTTCAGTGCCCAACCAGTTGCGATGCACTCGCTCTATAGGCATGGGTAAATTCTTGATATTGCGAGCATAGGTAGCATCACTGATAGAAAACAGGCGGTCTAAGTGGGCATAAACCAATTTATGGTACAAATCTCGTTTTGAGCTATTACCGCCCATGTGTTCGGTAAAATAGCTGTAGCGCTTGGTCAGAAGATTTAACACCGCCGACAACAGCATGTCACCAGACTTATGGCTGTGAACTAAGGTGGCCTGATGTTTTTTCAGCCAAGCATTAATGCTCACCACACTACGCAGCGCTTCGCCTTTCGAAGCCACTTCATAGGTTTCAAGCCCAGCTTTTTTCATCCGCTGTGCGACTGGCGTGCCTGCCAAACAGATACCCAAGACTTTCCAGCCACGCGCTATTTGCGCTTGGCCAGTACGGATAGGATACATCTCAAGCCCGCCCCAGCCTTTGGATAAACAGATATGTACAATCGTTTTAGTCATAGTTGAGTTTTACTCTTGGTTGTAGCCGAGCATTAAGCTATCGAAGTCTTGCTCGCACCACTGGATCTGACGTTTGATACGCTCTTTATTAAACGAGCGTAATAGCCTGTCTAAATTGCCTTGTTGCCAATCTTGCCCTTGCTGTTGATAGCACTTATCGAAATCAATGATCCAGACTCGCCCCTGATCATCGAGCAAGATGTTGTGGATATTGAGATCGGTATGATTAACGCCTGCTTGGTGCAACGCTCGGATCTGCTCACCAATGGCTCGATAGGTTTCCCCATCAAGCGCCTTGTCACAAAGAATATCCACCAAATCTCTGGCATTTGGGATCTTCTCGGTCAGGATGTCGGCTTGATAGCAAAACACTCGTTTTACTGCTCTTGCAGCAATCGGTGTCGGCACATTTACCCCAGACTGACGCAGGTGAGCCAGCAAATGCAGCTCTTGATAACTGCGAGTATTCTCCCAGCCAGACCATAAGTAGTGATCCTTGACCAACTTACCAAACAGACCACCACGACGGTAATGACGCAAAGCCGCCTGAATCGTATCTAGCTGCACAAACCAAGTAGTGCCACGTCCGGTCGCACTACCGACGACCTTATGGCTCGCCTGCCAAAACTGTCCTTCAAAGTGCTGCGGGGTAATGGCATCAATGTAGTCGGGATTAAACCACAAGGTTTGATTGGCATGTTTGGTTGTTTGGAACATGGAAGTATCAGTGAATAAAGGGAATTGTTGGTAATTTTAGGGGGAAAGGGGAAAAGGGAAAAGGGAAAAGGGATCGCTTTGGGCGCAAAAGCTCGAAGTTAGGTAATCGCGATTACTTCGGACGGGTTGTGGGGGGCAACTGAGTGACCGTAGTGGTATTTAATGATGGTGCGGCGCTGGGCCATTTTGCCTGCACTTAGGGCGTCATCCAGTACTTTTTTAGGCAACTTAAAGCGAATGGTATAACCCAGCCCTTGAGTATGGCTGTAGGTGTTTAGTGCCAACAGCTGAAAAATGCGCTCAAGTGGGTCGGTCGCCAACTCCGAGGCTTCGGCCTCTTCTTCCACATCATATTCGGGGTGGTCAGCTGGGTTCCAAGCGCCACGCTTTCGGCGCTTTTCTTCGATAGTCGCCCGCTTTTCCGCAGCAGACTTGGTCAACTCAACCGTCTGTGGGATCGGCTCACGAACCTTGTTGTCGCGTGCCGCTTGTTCGGTTTGGATATTAACCGAAGGGGCGATCAAAGGAATGCTAGCATTGGTTGGGTTAACAATCATCGCACTCCTCCTCACATCTTACCTTTGGCTATTCTACCACCCTGCCCCAATGACAAACCTCGGGGCAGTTCAGAATTTCAGCCGATTAAACCGTTAAGTCATGCTTTCCAAATCTATCGATTGGTATCGCTGCTTGATTACTTTAACGGCAGCAGTGCGAAATTATTTATAGCCAAACTGAACAATTTTCACACAAAACTCTTCAAGCTCGGTCATAAATGGGGCATGCGAGGATTGGCTAAAGGTGTGCTGCTCACTTTGGTCATGCAGTTTATCCACATCACTCGCGACCTTGATTGGCACCAGCCCATCTAAGCGGCCATAAATACGCAGAAATGGCGCAGAGATCTCTTTAAGCTGCTGACGCAAATCAATATTGGCCAACATTTCCAAACCTCGAATTAGGGCTTGTTGGTTAGGTAACGGACGCGACAACACCGCTTGTTTCAGCTGTTTCACATCTTGACGAGCGGTCGGGCTGCCCATGGCTTGCAGCGCCATAAAACGCTCTACCGTCAGCTGGAAATCTTCCAGCAGTTGGTCGGTAAAATTACTCAGAACTTGTGGCTGAATACCTCGCCAAGGACGCTCAGCCGCAAACCTAGGTGAGCTTGCCACGGTAATTAACTTAGTCACACGCTCGCGATGGTGCAGTGCGATATGAGTTGCGACCAAACCACCAAGTGACCACCCTAACCAGATCGCTTTGTCAGGGGCTTGGCTTAATATCTGTTCACTCATTTGAGCAAGGTCAGCGCTTTCCACCTCATGGCTATGACCATAACCGGGCATATCAACACAGTGGACAGTAAAATGCTCGCTCAGCTTGTCAGCCACTTGGTGCCAGACTGCGCCATTCATTCCCCAGCCGTGTAGTAGCACTAGATCCTGTCCTTGACCTTGTGTTTGCCAATAAAGTGTTGTGCTCATTCCTTCTCCTGCCACTTTTTTCATCCTTCTATGCTTGCGATATACGTCAAGCTAGCAAGATGCTTCAATCATTAATTCACCGCCATATTACCCCGAACTGCGCCCTTTGTGGGCAGAAGCTTGCACCGAATGATGGTGCGAGCCTGTGGTGCGCAAGTTGTCTCACCATGTTACACCCTGCACCACATTGTCGTCGCTGCGGGCTTCCGACAGCGGTGATGCAGCCTCATTGTGGCCAATGCCTTACCAACCCGCCCCCTTGGCAACGTATCTATCACCTAGGTCACTATCAACCACCATTGAGTCATTTGATTGGGCAAATGAAATTTCATCATCAGTTTTGGCTGGCAAACAGCTTAGCGCCATTACTGGCAAGCACCATTGAATCCCCCGCCCCTCTGCTATTGTCAGTGCCTTTGCACTGGCGACGTTTTGTTCAGCGAGGGTATAACCAAAGCCACCACTTAGCGTTGGCATTAGAAAAATCTCTACCAGACAGTCGCTATCAGCCAAAACTGTTTGAACGATGTCGCCATACCCCTTATCAACGCAAGCTGGACAGAAAAGCTCGCTTAACCAATCTTGAGCATGCGTTTCGATTGCGAGAGAAACCGCATCAAAAGCATGTTGCGATTGTTGATGATGTGGTCACAACGGGCAGTACCGTACGACAACTTTGCCAATTACTGCTTGATGTTGAAGTAGAAAAAATTGATATTTACTGCTTGAGCCGCACACCAGAGCAACCGATTTAGTCGCTGTGGTTAAAAAGCTGGATCAATCGCTCAACAAGAGTAAAATAAAGCTAATAGTTTACAAAAATAGTCAGGTATTCGTCGTGTCAAACCCTATTACTATCTCCGAAAGCGCTCAATCGCATTTCGTTAAGCTGCTTGAGCAGCAACCAGAAGGTACCAACATTCGTGTATTCGTCGTGAACCCAGGCACTCCAAACGCAGAATGTGGTGTTTCTTACTGCCCACCTGAAGCGGTGGAAGCGACGGATACTGAGTTTAAGTTTGAACAAATTTCTGCGTACGTTGATGAGTTAAGCCTTCCATTCCTAGAAGATGCTGAAATCGACTACGTCACCGATAAAATGGGCTCTCAGCTAACGCTAAAAGCACCAAATGCTAAAATGCGTAAAGTCGCAGACGATGCTCCACTGTTAGAGCGTGTAGAGTATGCGATTCAAACCCAAGTAAACCCACAACTGGCAGGCCACGGTGGTCATGTCATTTTGAATGAAATCACCGAAGATGGTGTAGCACTCGTGCAGTTTGGTGGCGGTTGTAACGGCTGTTCAATGGTCGATGTCACGCTAAAAGAAGGCATCGAAAAAGAGCTACTAAAGCAGTTCGAAGGCGAGCTAACAGCAGTACGTGACTCAACTGAGCATGCGCGTGGTGAGCATTCTTACTACTAATCGCTTAGATTGGTTTTAGTGAATTGAATAGATGAAAAAAGCACTCGTGATGAGTGCTTTTTTAATATCGGCTATCGGCTATCGGCTATCGGCTATCGGCTATCGGCTATCGGCTTAGCAAGCCTAAAGAGCTCGATGTTATAGTCAACAACCGTTAGCAACGCGTCCGTTAGCGCCAGCGTCCGTTTACCCTTTCACCCACCGATCAAAATCTCATCCCACTTCAACTCCGCATCCCCCAGCACTATAAAGTTAGGGTTTTCCAACGTCTCTCGGAGGTTGTATGAAAGTGGTTCAAGTTCAGTGCTAAGAATGCGACCACCCGCTTCGGTAACGATGCACTGTGTTGCCGCAGTATCCCATTCGCCTGTTGGGCCGATGCGTAAGTAACAGTCGACTGCTCCTTCGGCAACCAAGCAAGCTTTAAGCGCTGCAGACCCGAGTGGCACCATATCGTAGTTGTACTTAGGCGACATACGACGAGTAATGGAGTTGATATCTTGACGGCGACTGATCGCAATCGACAAACTTTTCGTTGGGGTGTCATGGCGCAGGGTTTCGATCTCGATACTCTCATCAAGCTCAGGAATTTTCCACGCCCCTTGGCCATCATAAGCGTAATACGTCACGCCAGATACCGGGCCATATACCACACCCATGATAGGTTTATTGTTGTGAACCAAAGCGATAATGGTCGCAAAGTCTCCGCTGCGAGCGATAAACTCTTGAGTCCCATCGAGTGGGTCCACCAGCCAGTAGGTCGACCATTGGCTGCGCTGCTCTAGACTAATATCTGCCGCTTCCTCAGAAAGCACTGGAATATCAGGTGTCAGAGCGGTGAGCTGCTCCATGATCAATTTATGGGCCGCTAAGTCAGCACTGGTAACAGGCGTATCATCTGACTTAGTGAATTCTTGATAATCGTGATTCTGATAGATCTCTAAAATCAGTTGCCCAGCTTTGCGGGCAACTTGGATTACCTCCGGAATGAGGTGGGAGTAGTCTTGCGCCATAAATTGTCCTTAGTCGGCTTGCTGCGCTACGTAGCGCTGCGCCAACATCAATGCGGTAATACTTCGAGCTTCGCAAAAGTCCAAATGGGTTAAGAGATCATCGGCTTGCTGTAACGGCCATTTCACCAGCTGTAGCGGCTCAGGCTCATCCCCTTCAAGTTGTTCAGGGTAGAGATCTTTAGCCAAAAACAGCGTCATCTGACTAGAGAAGTAAGACGGCGCTAATACCACCTGCTTTAATGGCACTAAAAAGTTAGCGCCAAAACCAATTTCTTCTTTGAGTTCACGATTGGCCGCTTGCTCTGCGCTTTCCCCAGCATCAATGAGCCCTTTGGGAAAACCCAGTTCATAACGTTCAGTGCCCGCAGCGTATTCACGAACTAACAGCAAATCTCCCTGCTCAGTCACTGGCACCACCATCACGGCGTGTCGCCCACTTGGTTTCATGCGTTCATAAGTGCGCTCAGCGCCATTAGAGAATCGCAAATCCAAGCTCTCTATAGTAAAGAGTTTAGATTGTGCAGCCACGTTTGTGGCGAGGATCTGCGGTTTTTTCATCGTTGCCATCGGAGAAATCCATTCGATCTGTGTCTTTTACAATCATACCGTTATATCAAAGTCTCGCCTTATAGCCGAAGGTTACTTTGCAACAAAACGGTTGCTGTCTCGTTTTTCGTTCATCTATTAAAGGCGACCCGAGTAACTCATCGGATACTGACCTTGATTATTTGGCGCCCCTAACCAAGAAAGTTGCCCTCCCAAACCTTGAGGAAACTCTGCCCCCGGTTTAAACCAGCCTTGAGCTTGGTAGGTCATATTTGGCGATAAGGTAGCGCTAAACTCACTGCTGACTTGAGCGTTATTCTGCCCACCTTTGGCACTTAGGGTATTGTCTTGGCAAGTCACATCTGTGATCACTGGTCCCATTGCTAACTCACCGAGGGGGGTGCCGACTTGGCTTGCGTTCCACACCAGTGAGCCACTGCCCTCACTACACCACGGGGAGCCTAGCCTTAGGTGCTTCACCATGGCTTCTAACTGCCCATCAATATCAATAGGTACAGGAAGACGAGGGGCATAACGCATCACCTCTTTAGCAGGCATCGAAGCCACCACGTTTTGTGCATAAGGACCCGTAAGGTCAAGTCCCACCAGCCCTTTACCTGTCAGCTTGTAATCACTACCACGACCAAATCTTACTTGGTACTCGACTTTGCCGCTCACTAAAGCACTTGGCTGGAACTGCCACTGCACTTCACCAAGCTGCTGCCTCTGCCACTTAACACTGGCAAACTGTCCTTGCCAGATTGTGCCACTGGTTCCTTGCAACTCTAGTCCGCGAGGCAGCGGTGCATATTGCAGGAGAAATGACGCAGGTAAGTAAGCCACTAAGCTACTCACAAGCGCCACTAAAAATACCGCTAGGTAGGCGAGTAAACGTTTCACTTAGCCACCTCGCTTCAATTGCAAGCGGTTCACTTCTACCTGACCAACCTGCTCAGTACGAGTGATATCAAGGAACTCGACCTCAATGCCCTGCTTTTCACGCATGTTGCTTACCCAGTTAACTAGCTGATTAAACGGTAAAGGCTTGACCCAAACCTGCAAGCTATCGCCGCGAGGCTGCATGCGGATCAGCTCAATTTTGTATTGACGCGTGGTACTAGAAACGACTTGGTTAAGTGGTGAACTGCCACGACTACCACTCACACCCGCCGACTTACGTAAGCTGGTGATGGTATTGGCGCTGTCTTGCACCCAAGTTAATAGCTGCTTTTCGGACTGAATACGCTGCTGGGCAAGCTCCGCACGTTGATTGAGCGGCGCAACTACCCCCCAATACAGTGACCCAACCAGACACAATGCGCCTGCGATGATCACCAAACGCTGCTCTCTGACAGAGATAGATTGCCACCAAGCTAGGATCTGATTCATGACTTTCTCCTGATCACATAGCTACCAAAGACTTGCTCACCGTTACGATTAAGCTGACCTTGCTCAACGTCAAACAGGGCTTCTAGCTCCACTCGCACCGCTTCGAAGGTTTGAAAATCACTACTGCTTACTTGCAGGCGAACCTCACCCCGAGCACTGTCGTATTTGACGCTCTGCACTTGCATGCCTTTGGATTGCTCGAGAGCCAATGGAAGTTTTGCCAACCACTGCATCACGTCATCGCCTTGGCTACCACCGCTCAAACGCTGCTCTTCTTGCTGCATTTGACGCTTAAGGTAGCTCACGGTCGGGATTTTACGTTTATCGGGGAATACCTGACGGAAAATTCGTTCACTTTCAGCTCGGTATTGCGCTGCGGTTTGCTCCGCTTTATTAACTTCAAGCCAAGTCTTAGCGCCTAGGACAGACACCAAAAGCACGGCAGCTACGGCGACTTTTCGCCAAACTTTCCAGTACTTCAACCATGAAGAGCTCGGTTTAAACTCACCGCTAAGCAAGTTCACTTTACTGGCAATGGCCCCTTGGCTAAGCAGTGCCATTGGTAACTCCGCTGGTGCAAGTTGCCAAGACTGGGCTTTAGACTCGGGAATTGGGGTATAGCTGTTGATTACCACTGAAGGCGCTTCTTCTGATGCAGATTCTTGCTCTGCAACGATATCGACCAAAGGCAGCCAATTTTCTTGCACCGCAAAACCATGGTGTTGCTGGTCTCGAAACAACCACTGCTGGCCAAGCCCGATGGCACTGACACTGTTTGGCTGCCATGGCATCGCCAACGTATCTGGCATCACCCGCAATGGGGTGATATTGGCTTGAGCTAAACTCTCCAATACGCTGGCAAAGTAGCTGCGATTCACGGCGCTGATCCACGCTTTGCCTGAAGCTTTGCTCAATACATGAAAATGAAGGTCGTCGACATCTTCGGCCACATCATCTTCCACCAAATATGGCAGCATGGTTTCGAACTGCCTCGAAGCACCAGCAGGGATCTCCACTTCACGCATCAACACCTTATCCGTTGGCAACAACAGTAAGGTTTGACGCTGCTGGGCATAATCGCTTAGCGCAGAGAAATCCTCTTCGCTCATGAGCTCGCCACTGGCGATAACCTCTTGCTGGCTCGTCGACCAGACCGCCCACATTATTGGCTCATTGGGCTCGCTATTGAGTCTGACTGTCAGAAACTCGCTCACGTATTCCTCCAAATCGGCGACGTACAACGTCCACCTTGTTCTTATCTTTGCTGTACAGCAGGCTTTGGACACGAAGTCTCGACTGCTCTACCAATATTTCTGCATCCAACTCAAAGTAGTGGCTATCCACGGAAAGAAAGCTTTGAGCTTGGCTTTTGGTTTTTGAGTCAATCGATGAGATTGACGCTTCTTGCATAAATTTGTCGATACTGTCCCAACCGTCATAGCTGCGATTTTTGATCAGCTCAGTCGCATTTTGCTCGCTCAAATAGGGCTGAAACATCGCCACCAACAACTTGGCTTGCGGCTCTTTGAGCGTATTGACGTTGAGCTTCCACTCACTGGTTGGCAGTGCGCATAACAGCGGATTAAGTTTTGCTACCATAGGTGCTTCCACCTGATAAATCGCCCGCAGCTCGCTACCATCAGCCATCAAACCATTGGGGGCCATATACGCTGGCTGCAAGGACTCGTAAGTCGCCGAGCCAACCCCAGAGATAGATAAGTTAGTATCACTGCTGCTGACATATTCCCACACTGAATCGGCAACCACTTCCGCTTGATAGGCATCCACCTCTTGCTGCTCAAGCAGCGACTGCAATACCTTGACCAAATACGGTCGCTGCGAGTTAGTGGTTGCGGCCACGCTCGATAACGCATTGAGGTTAAAGCAGCTTTGCATATCCCGCACATGACCACGAGCTTGACCATAGTCGAGCGGATAGGTTTGCTCTTCAATCGCCCAAGTCTGGCTGAGGTTGATGGTGTCACTGTCTTTGTAAGCTCGCTCCAAGCCCGCCTTTGCCAAAGCTTCAACACCTACGCTATACCAATATGCTTGCTGGTGATTGAGCTGACTGCCAGCACGCTTAAAATGGGTATAAAGCCGCTCTGTCATGCTCGCCGCGATGGTGGTCATGATGGCTAGCAGCATCAATACCACAATCAGTGCAACGCCTCGTTGGGCGTTTCTCGCTATCATCCGTCACTCTCTTGGCTGGCATTAAGCTCACTGCCTGGTGTGAGGTAAACTCGCGTCAGTTCACCATAGTCTTTAAGCTTAAGAGTCAGCTCTACCGCCTTCGGCAGCGCTTTGTCTTTATCCCACGCTGATTTCCAAGATTGGCCGTCATAAAACTTCAAGGTCATTGACTCGACGTTATCTAACATGACTCTTACCAGTGGAGGTTCGCCAGACTGAGTGTCCGGATAACGCCACCACACACGCTCCAGTTTATTTTCACGCACTCGATAACCGACTTTGGTGACCTCGCTGCGTGGGAATACTTGCTGTGGGTTTTGCCAACCACCACGAGCAAACAGTACCCCTTTTTCATCTGAGTCGAGCAAGTAGTCTTCGTAACGCAATAGCTTGGTGCTGAGCTCTTCACCATCGTCTCGCCACTGGCGAAGCGTCATCTGACGAAAGTCGTTGTCCATAAACACCAGCGATCGTTGCAACTGCTCAATACGTTGCGTTTTCTCCTGCGACACTTCATTGCTACGCTGGATTTGGCTTACCACTTGGTAGGCAGCGACACTCAAACTGGCAAAGATCGCAATCGACACCAGCACTTCAATCAGCGTAAAGCCTTGGCTACGGCGTGACATAACTGCGCACCGTAACTAATGAGTGTTTGTACTGGCTATCTTCTGTCACCACCACGTCCACTGCTTTAATCAAACCGATTGAGGTTTTCACTGGCACTACTTTCCAGTACCAAGTTTTGCCCACCATTTCGGTTTTACCTTTTTTCTCCGACGTTGGCGCTTTACCTAGCATCACCTTAGCCATCTGGTTATCGGCCACAATCGAAGCAAAGGTTTTCTCTTCCAAGTAACTCAAGGTATTGATGTGCTGCGTCACCGAACGGATCACACTCACCGCTGCGGTTGCAAATATCACTAAAGCAACCAGCACTTCAAGCAAGGTCATGCCACGAGTGTTATTGATTCTCTTCATCACCCAACTCTCCCGGCATCAACAGTTGGACTACCCCAGCTTCCGAAACTTTGATTCGCCAACTGTCTTTTACGTCATCGCCATTACTGGGAAAAAACGCCAGTTGAAACGGAGTGATCTCCCCGCTGCCCGCCAGCAAAATAGTCGGTGGGTCGAGCTTCTTCTTTTGCTCTTCGGAAGCAAACATCTCGTCATCAAACAGACTGCCGGGCTTGAAAAGACGATCATCATCGCCCCATGCCTTACTGCCCAATTGCAGTCTTAGCGCTAAATCATTTTCAAGTTTGGTCTCTGTATACAATGGGTTGTCGTCGATAAGACGCCAACCATCTAAGGTCAAAGTGCCAAACTTGAAGCGATTTTTGTCTTCCTCGACCCAAATGCCGTAATCAAAGCCGTTAAGCAAAGCCTCTTCATTCAGCAATTGGGTTTGATGGAAAAAGCGCCTAGCCAACTTTTCAATCTGATCGTCTTTGCTCTCAGGTAGCGTGGCGATAACTGCAACCGCAGTTAACGACAGCAACACCATTACCAGCATGATTTCAATCAGGGTAAAACCCGCTAAGCGCGTTCGCATCATTTACTGGAAGTCCTGCATGTTCCAGTTGCCGATATCTGCGTTGACACCTTCACCACCTTCTTGACCATCTGCGCCAAGGGTAAAGATATCGATGTTGCCGTTATCACCTGGGCTTAGGTACTGGTACGGACGGCCCCATGGGTCGTTTGGCAAACGCTTAATGTAGCCGTCGCTGCGGTAGTTGCGTGGCTCAGGGCTAGCACTTGGCTTGCTCACTAACGCTTCTAAACCTTGGTCCGTGGTTGGATAAACACTGTTATCAAGCTTGTACATATCAAGCGCATTTTCCAGAGCAACGATATCGGTGATCGCTTTTTGCTGGTCCGCTTTTTCTTTGTTGCCGAGCAAGTTAGGTACGACGAAGCTCGCCAAAATACCCAAAATCACCACAACCACCATCACTTCTAGCAGGGTAAAACCACTCTGCTTACTACGCTTAAATTTCATTTTTTTCTCCGAAGTTAGATTTAAACTCACTCTGATTAAGACCGAGTTCAAGCCAATTTTTATCCACTGATTAAGTTGTTCATTTCCAACATTGGCATCAAGGTCGCCATAACGATGAACAACACCAAACCCGCCATCAAAGCAATCAATGCAGGGGTAAATATCCCTAATGCGATGTTAACGGTTGATTCGAAATTCTGATCTTGGTTATCTGCCGCACGAGTCAGCATGCCTTCTAGCTCGCCACTTTGCTCACCACTGGCGATCATGTGCAGCATCATCGGCGGGAACAGTTTGGTTTGATCGAGCGCTTTGCGCAGGCTAGCCCCTTCTCGCACGCTATCTGCCGCCAGTAATACTTGCTGTTTGACATAGTGATTCGACATAACATCGACGGCGACTTTCATGCCTTCCAGAATCGGAATGGCACTTGAAGTACAAATCGATAAGGTACGTGCGAAACGGGCGGTATTTAACCCCTTAGAGATCTTACCGATCAGCGGCATACGCAGGATTTTGCGATCCCAACTCAAACGCACACTGGGCTGTTTAAGTGCCAGTTTAAAGCCGTAGAAGCCAACCACCACTATCCCAAAAATAATCAATCCCCACTGTTGTACGAATTCACTCGCCGCAAGTAAGATTTGGGTAGATTGAGGCAGTTGCTGACCCATCTGGATAATAGGCTCGATGATCTTTGGCACCACTGTGGCTAACAAGAAAGAGACAATCGCTACCGCAAATACCACCAGCACCACTGGATAGATAAGCGCTTGCATCAGCTTTGAGCGCATCTTCTGGCGGTTCTCGACGTAATCAGCCAAGCGCTCTAATACTGCGTCAAGATGCCCCGACTTTTCCCCTGCCGCCACCATGGAGCGAAACAGTTCGTCAAACACGAGTGGGTAATCAGCCATGCTGTCAGCCAAGGTATAACCTTCGGTGACGCGTGAGCGTACTGCCATCAACATGGTTCGAATGCGCGGTTTTTCGGTTTGCTCGGCAACGGCTCGCAAGCACTCTTCCAGTGGCATACCCGCTTGTACCAAAGTCGAAAGTTGGCGAGTCAACAAAGACAAATCAACCGTGCTGATACCACGCTGAAAGCCCATGCTAGTGCTTTTTGTGCCTTTGGTTGCGCTCGATTTATTGCCTTTGGCTTGCACGATCTCAACTGGCATCAAACCTTGCTCTTTGAGCTTAACTCGCACCTGTTTGGCGTTATCACCATCCAGCACGCCTTTTTTGGTTTTGCCTTTTGCGTCGAGCGCCTTGTACTCAAATGCTGCCATTAGCTTTCCTTGGTCACTCGCATCACTTCTTCAAGCGTAGTGATACCTTGGCGCACCTTGCTCAAACCATCTTGGCGAATGCTTGGAGTGTTTTCTCGCACGTAACGATCAATCGCTTGCTCACCTGCTTCACCGTGAATTAGCTCTTGCACTTGGTCATCGATGATAAGTAGCTCGTGGATCCCGGTACGGCCTCGGTAACCTTTGAAATTACAGGCTTCACAACCACAGGCTCGATACAGGGTAAGCGGCTCGCCATCAGCCACATCAAACAGCTTACGCTGCTCTGCATCCGCTTGGTGGGGCTCTTTACACTCGTCACACAAAGTACGCACCAAACGCTGGGCTAGAACGCCTAACAGCGAAGAGGAGATCAAAAACGGTTCAATGCCCATATCACGTAAGCGAGTGATAGCACCTACTGCTGTGTTGGTGTGCAAGGTGGACATCACCAAGTGACCGGTCAAAGATGCTTGCACAGCGATCTGCGCCGTCTCCAAGTCACGGATCTCACCAACCATCACCACGTCAGGGTCTTGACGCAAGATGGCTCGCAAGCCACGAGCAAACGTCATATCCACTTTTGGGTTCACTTGGGTTTGACCGATACCATCGATATCAAATTCGATCGGATCTTCAACCGTCAGAATATTACTTTCGTTACTGTTGAGCTCTTGCAAGCCAGCGTAGAGCGTGGTCGATTTACCTGAGCCGGTTGGGCCTGTGACCAAGATAATGCCGTGCGGGCGCTTGATGATGGTTTGGAAGTTGTCATGGTTGCTCGGGGTCATGCCAAGACTGTGCAGGTCTAAACGGGTGGCGTTTTTGTCCAACAGGCGCATTACCACTCGCTCACCGTGAGACGATGGCATGGTAGAAACACGCACATCCACCGCTCGACCACCAATGCGCAGTGAAATACGACCATCTTGCGGCACACGCTTCTCAGCGATGTCGAGCTTAGCCATTACCTTAACCCTTGAAACCAACAGTGGCGATAGCTTGCGGCTTGGCGATAAGACTTCACGCAACACCCCATCGACACGAAAACGGATCGACAAGGTTTTTTCAAAGGTCTCGATGTGAATATCCGACGCCCCTTCTTTGATCGCTTCACCCAACATGGCATTGATCAATTTGATGATAGGTGCGTCGTCTTCTGACTCAAGCAAGTCCTCGCTTTGTGGCAACTCTTCCGCCAACGAGAAGAAGTCATCATTATCTGCACCAATGTCTTCCATCAACTGGCGAGCTTCTGAGGAATCTCGTTGATAGATCTCGGTGAGCTTGGCGTCAAAACTGTCACTGTCGAGCTCAACAGGCTCAAACTGGCTGCCACATACCCGCGCCACCTCGGTCAAGGTTTCACGTGATAGGGGCGCCACATAAATGAGCTTTGGGGTTGCTTGTGACTCATCCAGTGCCAACGCCACTTTGTGGCGATTGGCAAAAGCAAAAGGTAAGCGCGCCGCCATTAGCGATTCGCCTCTAATTGATCAACAAAGGCTTGGATCTCTGGTGGATGCACTATGTCATCACCAAAACGTGGCATCACAGGTACCAAGCTATCATCCATTAGCTTCAAGCCCTCATCGGCTTTCATTAGCTGCTCTGCACGGATGTAGTTGTACTTACGCTGGGTAATACCATCTGCCGTCACACCATCGCGAATGATGGTTGGTTTAATGAACACCATCAGATTTTTCTTTTCAATCTGAGTGCTGGTCGATTTGAACAGGTGTCCAAGCACAGGGATATCGCCTAGTAGCGGCACTTTGGCTTCACTTTCTAGGGCGCGCTCGTCAATCAAGCCACCCAGTGCCAGCATTTGACCATCTTGGATGATTACCGAAGTGTTGAGCTGTCGTTTGGCAAAACGCACATCAACAGCGCCATTCGCACCAAGCACGTTAGAGACTTCTTGCTCAATGTTGAGCTGCACCGAGTCACCTTCGTTGATTTGTGGTACTACTTTGAGTTTGATACCTACTTCTTTACGCTCAACGGTTTGGAAAGGGTTGGAGTTGCTCGAGCTCGCAGTAGACCCTGTGAGGACAGGCACTTCTTCACCCACGATGAAAGACGCTTCGCCGTTATCCATCACAGTGATGCTCGGAGCGGACAGGATGTTCGAGTTTGAGTCACTTGCGACCGCACTAATAAGTGCCGTCCAGTCTCCCATCATTAGGCTCACTGCAGCACCATTTACCCCTGAAAGGGCATTTGCGAGCGTCGTGTAGTCACCTGAAGAAGTTACATCATAAGGAACTCGCTCACCTGCGGAGTTGGTGTAGTACTCAGTACTGGTTTGGTCCTTAGCTTCTTCTAAACCAACCATCACCCCGCCAATCGAGGCTCCAGAATTGCTGTACTGAACCACTGCACCAGTGCTTAAGTTACCCCATTGCACACCAAGAGATGCACCATCGCCTTCAGACAACTCAACAATCATCGCTTCAATTAATACTTGAGCGCGGCGAATATCGAGTTGAGCGATCACATCTTCCAGTGCCACCATCACATCGGGTGGCGCAGTGATCACTAACGCATTGGTGCCTGGGTGCGCAGAAATCATCACTTCGTTACGCTTGCTACTCGACCCTTTGGTGGCTGAATTTTTTTCTGACTGAAGGTTCTCCGACACCCCTTTCAGCACTTCAACCATGTCTTCTGCTTTGGCGTATTTGAGATAAACTACACGGTTGTTACCTTTGGTCGCCATCTCGACATCCAGCTGTTCAATCAGCCTTTTCAGACGCTGACGCACTTGCGGGTCACCTGAGATAAGCACTGAGTTGGTACGCTCATCCGCCACAAGCTTTGGCTGCAAGAACGCAGGCATGTTTTTGGTGTCAGTGGTTTTGTTCAAGGCTTCGACAATGCGCACCATTTCAGCGGCGGACGCATTTTTTAGCTCAACCACTTGGATCTCTTTGTCACCAGCACGGTCAACTCGTTCGATGATCTCAGCAAGGCGATTCACCACCGCCGCACGGCCAGTAATCAAAATAATATTGGCTGGGTCATAGTGCACCACGTTACCCGCACCAGCATTGTCATTAAGCTGACGCAGCAGTGGCGAGAGCTCACGTACCGAAACATTGCGTACCGCAACCACACGTGTGATCACAGCGTCGCCTTCAACACGTTCTCGGTCGCCGACTACAGGCACAGCAGAAGTCTTAGCGTCTTTATCACGGATGATCTTCACCACGCCGTTATCCATCTCTACTGCTGCAAAGCCGTACACTTCTAAAACGTTGAGGAAAAACTTGTAGTACTGCTCTTCATTGAGCACGTCATAGCTGCGCACATCTATGGTGCCACGCACCGCAGGGTCAACGATGATGGTTTTTTCGAGGTTTCGACCCACGGTATTGATAAATTCTTTAATATCAGTGCCTTTAAAACTCGCACTGAACTCACTTGCCCAAACCGATGAGCAGAGCAGTCCACTGACGAGTGCCAACGCACCTTTACTTAACCACTGTTTCACTTGTAACTCCCACTGGGTTGTCGCCTTTCCACTGGCAACAAATCAAAATTCTATATATACGTCATGCAGTTGACCGTTGCGTTCAACGGTGAGATTGAGCTCTGTCAGATCATTCATTGATTGCCAGATCTGGCCCATAGCTGCAGGATCGGTAAGATCCGCACCATTAAGCTGCTTGGCGATGTCGCCATCTTGTAGGCCCACGGCATCAAATAGTTCACGCTCGGCACCTGGCGATACTCGATACCCTTTCAGCTCAGAACCCTCTCTGACCTGAGATAAGCGGATATACTTCATGACGCTTTGTGGATTCTGGGTAATTTGTTCTCGGATCTTATCCAGCTCATTGCGATTAAAGCTGGCAGCAATATTGGAGGTTGGGGATTGAGTGGCCACCTGCTGGGACAGTTTGCTGTACTCGATGCCTTGCAACATCAAGGTTTCATCTTTGCCTTGGTTTTCAATAATGACCCGATCAGCAAACACTGCTTTCAATGAAGCGCGAGTGCCTTCGATCGGCTCCTCTAGCCCATAAGTATCTTGTTTACCGCGGTTAGCAATAATGGCAAGACTTCGTGATGGGTCACTGCTTGCAACCACACCGACCAAGTTCAGGTTTAGGCGGGTTTTCGGAGCGTCAACCACAGTGGGGGTTACAGGCTTCACCACCTGCTTCTCACTGTAGCGGCCAAATAGATGCCCATTGAGCAGTGTTGCAACTGAGTCATCCGAAGTGACAGCTTGCCCATTTGCCACCACAACCGCAGACGGAGACCAACGCTGCGGCCCAGCACTAGTGTCCAGCACGCCCCAGATCACTTGCCCTGCCAACCAGCCGCTTATGGCAATCAAAGCAAGGCAAGCCGAAAAACTGATTTTAGCTTGATGGGTTAACCAGAGATTAGTCAATGATGTAAATGCGGTGCCTGACTGCAACTGCTGCACCATACGAGAAGGCATGCTTGGCGATCCCTGTCCTTGTAAATTCGACGAAATTTGAAAGCTCGTGAGCCTACACAAAGGCTCCAAAGTTGTCACATTAATTAATGATGAAGTAAAAGCTGGTTAACGTTATGAATGCACAGCGATTCATCATTGATTTTATTGGGTGTACTTCTGTAAAGAATCAAAGAAAAAGCAGTAGCGATAGCCTCTCAGTCCTTGAGGTGCTTGAAAAATACCCCACTCGCCACCATTGTTTATTTCATCTTTGAAGTCAATGTTTAGAGGCCTGAATTTCCTATGAGTTCAAACAGTATCGCAGT
This sequence comes from Vibrio sp. SCSIO 43136, assembly GCF_023716565.1. Taxonomy (NCBI): domain Bacteria; kingdom Pseudomonadati; phylum Pseudomonadota; class Gammaproteobacteria; order Vibrionales; family Vibrionaceae; genus Vibrio; species Vibrio sp. SCSIO 43136. The sequence continues at coordinate 3,029,544 of NZ_CP071848.1, forward strand.
TCGGCTGGATAAATGGCTCTGGGCGGCTAGATTTTATAAAACCCGCTCTATTGCACGAAACATGGTTGATGGCGGTAAAGTCCATTATAATGGTCAACGATCTAAGCCAAGTAAAATTGTCGAACTCGGTGCGGTGATCTTATTACGTCAAGGTAATGAAGAGAAAACCGTGGTGATCGAGAAACTGTCCGATCAGCGCCGAGGCGCACCAGAAGCACAAACGCTATATAGCGAAACTCAAGAGAGTGTTGAAAAACGTGCTGAGAACGCTGAAAAGCGCAAAATAAACGCCCTTTACAGCCCGAACCCAGAACGACGCCCAGATAAGAAACAGCGTCGCGACCTGATTAAATTTAAACATCAATAAGCCGGAGCATTTCGCATGGCCAACAACCTGTTGCATCGTTACCTATTTGAAGATCTTTCAGTACGTGGCGAATTGGTACAACTGGATGAGACGTACCAGAAAATCATTTCAAGCAAGGAATACCCTGCACCAGTACAAAATCTACTGGGTGAACTGCTGGTAGCAACTACTCTACTGACGGCGACACTAAAATTTGAAGGGTCTATCACCATTCAATTGCAAGGCGATGGTCCTGTCTCTCTAGCGGTGATTAACGGTGATCACGACCAAAAAGTTCGTGGCGTAGCTCGCTTCGAAGGGGAAATTGCTGATGACGCTGGCCTTCACGACCTAATGGGTAAAGGCCACATGGTTATCACCATTACTCCAAATAAAGGCGAACGCTATCAAGGTGTTGTTGGTCTAGAAGGCGACAACCTAACAGAGGTGCTAGAGTCTTACTTCGAACGTTCGGAGCAGTTAAAGACTCGTCTTTGGATCCGTCTAGGCGAATTTGATGGCAAACCACATGCAGCAGGTATGTTGATTCAGGTGATGCCGGATGGCACAGGTAGCGCAGATGACTTTGAGCACCTAGAACAGCTGACAGATACCATCAAAAACGAAGAATTATTCAGCTTAGAAGCGAATGATGTACTGTACCGCCTCTACAACCAAGAAACCGTAAAAGTGTTTGAACCTCAGCCAGTTGTGTTCCACTGTGGCTGTTCTCGTGAGCGCAGTGCTGGTGCAATCCTAAACGTTGATCGTGCTGAAATTAATGACATTTTGGCCGAAGTTGGATCAGTTTCTTTACATTGTGATTACTGTGGCACGACTTATTCCTTTGATGATGCTGATATCAAGGAACTGTTTGAACCAAGCCAATCTGGCGGTCAAACCCTGCATTAATTTCATCCAGACATTAAGTCGACACGATTTTAGTTCAAAGCCAGCACCACGCTGGCTTTTTTATTTAAAAAACCCACTAAATCACACACTTATCAATAACAAAATCTCACTTATTTTTTGTAAAACAATAACGATTTTGATCTAGCGCAAAGGTTGGTATTGACGATAAACTAACCAAGCCAATCTGTGACAGGCGTATTAATTCCCCTCAAAAACTAGGGATATTTTTTGATTAAGCTCCCTGTTTTGTATGCGTCCTGTTGCTAGCATGGTGAGCATATAAAAATTACATAATTACAAAATCCCTACAAATACCCTACAAAGGAGCACCTATGACTGTTATGGAACATACAAAGGCTGCGCAACAATTAGATCTTACCCAACACGGATTGACCGGCGTAACTGAGGTTATTCGTAACCCAAGTTATGAGCAGCTTTTCGAAGAAGAAACTCGCCCAGAATTAGAAGGCTATGAAAAAGGCGTTGTCACAGAGCTAGGCGCTGTGGCCGTCGATACCGGTATTTTTACCGGTCGCTCACCAAAAGATAAATTTATCGTTAGAGATGACACCACTCGAGACACTATGTGGTGGTCTGATCAAGGCAAAAACGATAACAAGCCCATCAGCAAAGAAGTATGGGACGACCTTAAACAAACCGTTACCGCTCAACTGTCTGGCAAACGCCTATTTGTTATCGATGGTTACTGTGGCACCAATGCCGATACGCGTCTAAAAATTCGTGTCATCACTGAGGTTGCGTGGCAAGCGCACTTCGTGAAAAACATGTTCATCCGCCCAAGTGAAGAAGAATTAGCGACGTTCGAACCAGACTTTGTGGTGATGAACGGTGCAAAAACAACCAATGAGAAGTGGGAAGAACACGGTCTGAACTCTGAAAACTTCACTGTGTTTAACCTAACTGAGAAGATGCAGCTTATCGGTGGTACTTGGTACGGCGGTGAGATGAAGAAAGGTATGTTCGCTATGATGAACTACTTCCTTCCTCTGCGTGATATCGCTTCGATGCACTGTAGTGCTAACGTAGGCGAGAAAGGCGATGTGGCGATCTTCTTTGGTCTGTCTGGCACAGGTAAAACCACGCTATCAACCGACCCTAAACGTCAATTGATCGGTGATGATGAGCATGGCTGGGATGACGAAGGTATCTTTAACTACGAAGGTGGTTGCTACGCAAAAACCATTCGTCTATCTAAAGAAGCTGAGCCGGACATCTTCAACGCTATTCGCCGTGATGCACTGCTAGAGAACGTGACGGTACGCAACGATGGTTCTATCGACTTTGATGATGGTTCTAAAACAGAAAACACTCGTGTTTCTTACCCAATTCATCATATCGAGAACATTGTTAAGCCGGTATCTAAAGCAGGTCACGCAGAAAAAGTAATCTTCCTGACGGCCGATGCGTTTGGTGTATTGCCTCCAGTGGCGAAATTGACTCCAGAACAAACTAAGTACCACTTCCTATCTGGCTTTACTGCAAAACTTGCGGGTACTGAGCGCGGTATCACCGAGCCAACCCCGACCTTCTCGGCGGCGTTTGGTGCGGCATTCCTAACTCTACACCCAACGAAGTACGCAGAAGTGCTAGTAAAACGTATGGAAGCGGTAGGTGCTAAGGCTTACTTGGTCAACACTGGTTGGAATGGCAGCGGTAACCGTATCTCGATTAAAGATACTCGTGCCATCATTGATGCCATCCTAGACGGCTCAATTGACGAAGCTGAAACCAAGCAACTCCCTGTGTTTAACCTAGAAGTGCCAACGGCGCTGCACGATGTTGATACCAACATCTTGGACCCTCGTGACACTTACGTTGATCCACTTCAGTGGGATAGCAAAGCTCAAGATTTGGCTGAGCGCTTTATCAAGAACTTCGCTCAATACACTGACAATGATGAAGGCAAGTCACTGGTAGCGGCAGGCCCTCAGCTCGACTAATCTAGACTTTTTTATGCCAAGCCCCTCTTTCGAGGGGCTTTTTTATTGAAACTGGCGTCAATTTGTACCAATCTGGGTGCTGGAATTTATTGCGACACTCAGTATGGATACGTAAATATGAGAAAAGTGCTAGCCCTAATTGTGCTCTTGGTCTGCTTTGGCTTGGCCAGTGTATTAGTGCTATTTGGCCTACTCCATACTCAGTTCGCCACGCCGATGGTCAACTACATCGCTCCTAAGCTGTTTAAAACCCCGATTCAAATCGACTCTGTCGAGTATCAGTCGCCTTACCACCTGTCGCTGCACGGAGTAGAGATCAGCACCTCGGCCGAACCTTTGTACGTCGAGAATATCCAGCTGTGGCTCAACCCTGATCTGATCCAACAACAAAAATTAGCCGTCGACAGTTTGCTGTTAAGTGGTTTTAGCCTCCAGCAAGGCCTGCCGTCACTCGACTGGCCATCCCATATCAAGTTGCATCAACTCGCCATCGATCATTTCGACTACTCAGACAATGACGTTATTGTGCGCGAGTTAGCCCTACAGGTGAAAAACCCACAACCGACCCGAGAAACTGGCATTCCTTGGTATGGCGAATGGCAAGCCTCAGCGCAACAAGTCTACTGGCAAGGCGAAGCCATCGACCAAATTCTTATCGATGGAGACTTCCTGCCCGACAGCCAAAAAATCTACGGTTTATCTTTTAACTGGCAAGGCGCTAATTTTGCCACCCAAGCGCAGCGCCACGCGCAAAAGTGGCAGCTACTCAATACCACGGTAAACAACTTAACCCTAAATCAGGAGCAGCTTAACGCTCTACCTGCCCAGCTCACGACACCGCTATTAAATGCAGATATTGAAGTCGAACGCTTTGATTTGCTCAATGCCAACATTAAGCTCGATGAATTTTCTGCCACCCAGCTCGATGTGACTCTAGAAAACTGGCATTCGAATCTCGCGCTATGGCAGCAAAACAGCCAGTTATCACTCAATGCTGAAAGCATCGTCTGGAAACAGCAACAATGGCTTGAGCCAGTGATTACCGCAGAGATGAGCGATGAAGTGCTCTATATTGATGACCTTAGCACCCGCATCCAAGGGGGCTTTGTGCAACTGGCTGGGCAATTTGACCGCAAGCAAGCCAATTTTGACCACTTAAACTTGAGTGGTGTGGCGTGGCTAGCACAAAGAGGCGACCGCTCACTGCTCAACACCTTGCCTGAATGGGAGAGAATTTCTATCGAGCAACTTTTGGTGCGAAATGGCCAATATATCGATCTGAAATCGGTACCGAAAAGACAGGTATCAGGACTAAACATCACTGGAAAATCACTGCTCATCAAAGATAAGACCAACCTAGGCGTGTTGGCTGGTGAACTAAGAGCCACTGCCAACAGCATGAGCTACGGGCCACTGATAGCAGCGCAATCATTAGTAGAAATGCACGCCACTCAAGGCACAAGCTACTTAGATAAGCTGATCATTCCTATCAACGAAGGATTGGTTCGCGCTCAAGGCGAATGGGAATTTGCCAAAGTCAGCCAGCCGTGGCACCTCAAATTTGCTGCAGATGGTTACCCACTTGACCTAGATACCTCGACCCGACTGCCTGAATTGGAGTTTCTCGGTCCAAGCGATGTTCAATTTGAACTGCGAGCACTGGCGGGTGATGAAGCTATGTTAGCGCACAGTTTAGGTGGGTTTGCTCGCATATCACTGCCTGATGCTACCCTTCCCGCCGACATTGCAGAGCTCATGACAGGTCAAAACCAAGCGGTTCAATTGACCTTTAGTGAGATCACTTTGCAAGCCGATAGAGGGCGAGTCACACTAGACGCTAGCCCTATCAGCAGCGAATCACTGAGTGGGAAACTGTCTGGTAGCTTGGATCTCACCGAGCCGGAGAAAAGTACCCTTGGCATAGAGCTACAAGGGCCATGTGGCAGCTGGCAGAAGCTATTTATACAATCAGAGCTTCGCCAGCTGTTTAGAGAGTGCGCAACACGCTAATCTCTAGGTAGCAACATGTAGGTGCCCGTGAACTCGACCGCTTCGACATCACCACTGTAAATAATGGTTTTGATGATAACCCTAGCTCGGCGTCCGTTCTCAAGTCTATCTAGATCACCACTGATGCCATCGAGTGAAGTCACCGCTAATGGGCTTTCGGTCACTGGGTGTCTGTAACGAATATGGCTATCTGCCAGCACGATATCTGCCTGCAAGTTGCGCTCTTTCATCAATAGCCAGGTCATCCCCCAGCCAGTCAAGGTTGCTAAGGTAAATGCAGACCCTGCAAACATGGTGTTGTGCGGATTGAGGTTCGGGTTTAACTGTGCAGCACACTCAAAGCGGTAGCCTGTGTACTGATTGATTTTGATCCCCATCTTGTCACTGATAGGGATTTGCTGCTCCCAGCGCTGCTGTAGCTCGGCGCACCATTCAGGGCGGCGTAACACGTTTGCCAGTGGGTCGAGCTCTTTGACCATTTGCTGGTGACGCACAGGTCCACGCTCATCCCCAAGCTCGCCATGACTGGTAAAGCCGTTTTGCTCATAAAAGGCGATGGCGTCTTGGCGTGCGTTACACACCAGTCGCTTAACGCCTTCTTGACGCGCCAATGACTCTAAAGCCACCAGTACCAGCGAGCCCAATCCACGATTGCGACGATTAGGCTTTACCGCCATATAACGTATCTGACCATCATCATCTGGGGTAATGTAGAGGCGACCAATCGCCATCGGTCGCCCTTTACTGTCCACAATCATGCGATGATGGCTCATTGGGTCAAATTCATCACGCTCTGAGCCAATAGGGAGTTGCCATGGTTCACGCAGCATTTTCCAGCGAAAGTGGTAATACTTGTTATGCTGGTTATCGGTTTTTGGAGTGATGAGTTTAAACATGAATATCCTTATTCTCAGTTGATTGAACTGAGTGTTTTTACTCGCTCCCACGCTCCTGCGTAGGGAAGTCGTTTAAGCAAACTGTTCGCTGTGAGTTTTTTACACCTGAAGCCAAAATGTTACTGGACCATCATTGACCAGTGACACCTTCATATCCGCCCCGAAGCGACCACGCTCGGTTGGAAGGGTTTCAGCACACTTGTCGGCAAAATAGTCGTACCACTTCTCGGCATCGGCTGGGTGTGCTCCGCGAGAAAAGCCTGCTCGCGTGCCTTTTTTAGTATCCGCAGGCAGTGTAAATTGAGACACCACCAGAACCTTTCCGTTCACTTGTTGAACATTAAGGTTCATTTTGTCTTCTTCATCGCCAAACACGCGGTAAGTGAGCACACGTTCCACCAAGCGTTTTGCCTTAGCTTCATCATCATCTTTTTCCACCCCGAGCAGGACTAACAGGCCTTTATCGATCTCGCCAACAATCTCGCCGTCTACTTTTACCGACGCTTCACTTACTCGTTGTATCAGTGCTATCACTTGGTGTTCCTTGGGTTGGTGTTTCAGTTACTAGGTGCTTACTGTACCACAAGTCACGCTCACTCAAACTGGCGGTGATTTCTGCACCAAGTAAAACAATCAACCAACACAAATATACCCAGACGAACAAAATAGGAATGGCGGCTAACGCCCCGTATATCAACTGATAAGATGGGAACTGAGTGATATACATGGCAAAACCTTTCTTACTCAATTCAAACAAAATGGCCGCGATTAAAGCACCCGTGACGCCATCCACCACGCCAATCTTTTTATTAGGTACCAGCATGTACAAACCCAGAAAGCCCAGCAGCGACAATAGGAAAGGCAACCAACGCAAAAATTCAGTGGTGAGCGTTGATACTGTGTCGTTGGCGAGAAAGCTTAGCGAAGTAATGTAAGAAGTGGCAGCGATACTCGCCCCAGCCATGATTGGGCCTAGTGTTAACACCATCCAATACATAGAAAAGGAATAGACTCGGCGACGCTTTTCCTGCACTCGAAAGATGTAATTTAGGCTCTTATCGATATTGGAAATCAGCATCAAAGCGGCCACAAACAAAAACGCACCACCCACAGCAGACATCTTGCCCGTGTTTGCCACAAAATCATTCAGCGCCGATTTAACCGCAGTACCTGCTGCTGGCACAAAATTGTTGATGACGAAATCTTGTAGCAGCTCACCAACGTTGGCGAAGACTGGAAACTTGGACAACACCGATAGCAACACCGTTAAAAGTGGCACTAATGAAAGCAGCGTGATGTAAGCCATATAGCCTGCGCTTACCGTCAGGCGGTCATGAGAGATGCGCTTCAAAAAGTAGTGAGAAAAGTTGTGCAGCTCTCGCAGTAATGGCGCAAAAGGCAAGTTGTCCAAGGACTTGCCTAAGCGTTTCAAGTCGGTCATAGTCTAGATATTCGTTACGTGAATGAAACAATATTCTAACCAAAAGGACTCGGAAATGCGTTATTTATTCTTGGTTTGCGCCCTACTCCTCACTGGCTGCCAGTCAACTTACTACTCAGCGATGGAAACCGTCGGCATCCACAAGCGAGATATCATGGTCGACCGAGTCGAAGACGCAAAAACCGCTCAGCAAGACGCGGAGCAAGAGTTCACCAGCGCACTAGAAGCCCTCTCCACCCTGACCAATTTCGATGGTGGCGATCTTGAAGCCATGTATAAAAAGATCGACAGCAAGTACCAAGACAGTGAGAGCGCCGCGGAAAAAGTCGCCGACCGAATCAGCGCCATCGAAGATGTCTCTGGTGCACTTTTTGAAGAGTGGGAGAACGAGCTCGAGCTATACACCAGTGACAAGCTGCGTCGTGATAGTGAGTCCAAGCTCAAGCAAACCAAAGCATCATATAAGACCATGCTCAGTGCCATGAAACGTGCCGAGAAGAAGATGACACCTGTGCTCAATACACTCCGTGATAACACTCTTTACCTTAAACACAACCTCAACGCCAACGCCATCGGCTCGTTGCAAGGTGAATTCATGAGCCTAGAGAAAGATATCGAAGTTGCGATAAAGGAAATGAAGGCTGCGATTGCGGAGTCGGATAAGTTTTTGGCGAAGTTGAAGTAACACCGGTAACCGGTAAAGGGGACGCTTTGCTAACGGTAAAAAGGGAAACGGAAAAAAGCTAGCCCTTTACCGTTAGCGCCAGCGTCCCTCTGCCCTTTCCCTAAAAAATAGTTGTCTATTCAGCTAAATAAGTAAGAATAAATTCACAGCGCTTAAATACCTCATCAAACGGCACCTCTACCACTTCATATCCAAACCCTTCGTAAGCCGTCACCAATAACTCATGGATCTCAATCGCCTGTTCAAACGGATATGGGCGCACCTCATCCTGTACATAAGTGACATCATTTGGACGACAGACAAACACCGTCGAATGATAACCTAACGCCGCCTGCTTCAGCTCTTCAGTGGGCGTAAGCCCACTCATAATCATGTAGGCGCTTAAGTCACCAGTGGCACGATCGAGAAACGCATACCCCTCATCTTGCACCGCTTGGAGCTTTTGGTCACCCATAACCCTAGAGCACAATTTGACGAATCCAGCCATATCATGCCAAGGCAAAATGCCGTCTTCCAGAGCACTCTGCTCTTCAATCAAGCGACGAGATGATTCTTCATAAGTGTTATGCCCCATCTTAGCCAAAGCATTGATGATGGTCGTCTTCCCCGCTCCCGGGCCACCCGTAATAACAATAGGTTTCGTCATAATAAATCTCTTAACCAACACACCCTAAGCCGCTTTACCGATTACCGATTACCGATTACCGATTACCGAAAGTAAAACACCCCAAGCCATCACTGACTCAGGGTGTCTATTTTCAATTAACTATCAGCTAATTAGAAAGCTTATTTCGCACCACGTGAAGCACGCTTACGATCCGACTCAGTAAGAAACTTCTTACGGATACGGATGCTTTCTGGAGTTACTTCTACTAGCTCGTCATCGTCGATGAACTCAAGCGCTTGCTCAAGAGTCATGATGATTGGCGGAGTAAGAACCTGTGCGTCATCTGTACCAGATGCACGAACGTTGGTTAGCTGCTTACCTTTCAGTACGTTTACTGTTAGGTCGTTGTCACGGCTGTGGATACCAACAACCATGCCTTCGTATACTTCTACACCGTGACCGATGAACATACGGCCGCGCTCTTGTAGGTTGAATAGTGCGTTAGTTAGCGCTTTACCCATACCGTTAGAGATTAGTACACCGTTCACACGTTGGCCGATTTCGCCGCCTTTGTGTGGACCGTAGTGATCAAACGTATGGTAAAGAAGGCCTGAACCAGAAGTTAGTGTCATGAATTCCGTTTGGAAACCGATCAGACCACGAGATGGCATGATGAAGTCCATACGTACACGGCCTTTACCATCTGGAGCCATGTCAGTTAGCTCACCCTTACGTAGACCGATGTTCTCCATGATGCCACCTTGGTGCTCTTCAAGCACGTCGATAGTCACAGTCTCGTACGGTTCCATTAGCTGACCATCTTCTTCTTTGATGATTACTTCTGGGCGAGATACCGCTAGCTCAAAACCTTCACGGCGCATGTTTTCAATCAGGATTGATAGGTGAAGCTCACCACGGCCTGATACACGGAACTTGTCTGGATCGTCTAGTTGCTCAACGCGTAGTGCTACGTTGTGTACTAGCTCTTTTTCTAGACGCTCAAGGATGTTACGTGAAGTTACAAACTTACCTTCTTTACCAGCAAACGGAGAAGTGTTTACTTGGAAAGTCATGGTTACTGTTGGTTCATCAACAGAAAGCGCTGGAAGTGCTTCTACTGCGTTTTGTGCACAGATGGTGTCAGAGATTTTTAGCTCACCAAGACCTGTGATTGCGATGATGTCACCTGCGTTTGCTTGGTCAACTTCGTGACGCTCAAGGCCAAGGTAACCCATTACCGTGCCCACTTTACCGTTGCGGGTCTTACCGTCAGCACCGATGATGGTAACTTGTTGGTTTGGCTTAACGCTACCACGAGTTACACGAGCAACACCAATAACACCTACGTAAGAACTGTAGTCTAGCTGAGACACCTGCATCTGCAGTGCGCCATCTACGTCTACGTCAGGAGCTGCTACGTTATCAACGATCGCTTGGAACAGTGGTTCCATGTTTTCGCCAGTTTCGCCTTCTTCTAGAGTCGCCCAGCCGTTCAGTGCTGATGCGTAAACTACTTGGAAGTCTAGTTGGTCGTCAGTTGCGCCTAGGTTATCGAATAGGTCAAATACTTGATCCATTACCCAATCAGGACGAGCGCCAGGGCGGTCAATCTTGTTGATAACAACGATTGGCTTAAGGCCGTGAGCAAATGCTTTTTGAGTTACGAAGCGAGTTTGAGGCATTGGGCCGTCAACCGCATCTACGATAAGTAGTACTGAGTCTACCATCGACATAATACGCTCTACTTCACCACCGAAGTCGGCGTGTCCTGGAGTATCTACGATGTTGATACGGTAGTCGTTCCAGTTAATTGCCGTGTTCTTCGCAAGGATGGTGATGCCACGCTCTTTCTCGATGTCGTTCGAGTCCATGACTCGCTCTTCTTGCTCACCGCGTGACTCTAGGGTGCCTGATTGCTGTAGAAGCTTATCTACCAGGGTAGTTTTACCGTGGTCAACGTGCGCGATGATCGCGATATTTCTCAATTTCTCGATGTTTGGAGTCGTCATGGATTTTGATTCACTCAAATGGTGAAGCCGCCGGAATTTGGCCAAGCCACTTCACTGATTAAAAAAACGGTCAATAATGTACCAGATTCTAGCCAAATTCCCACATTTATGTGACTTACCGCGCTTTTTTTTGCCCACCTTTTTGATTGAGTAGTGCTGTTTGGTCGAAGCCAAGGACTTACTTATAGATTTATCAATGTAAAATCAGAAATTTGCATTGACTTTGACGCCTTGGGAGGGCGAAATAGTTCTCGACTGGTACCAAATGCACCCCTTGCACCACGACGGTGCACTGAGGGATCATTATGGTGCAATATTTTGCACCACGATAAACCATCAAAGCCCAAGCCATTGATTTTTAATGGAATTAAAAACTGGCACACTTTTGGCTAAGTAAATATCGTCACAGATTAACAATCTAAAGATTAATCAATGACAGTCTTTAATTTAACCAATATTGCGCCCACGCTTTATTAACACCGGAGGTTATCCACGATGTCAGTAGAAAACGTTCTATCGCTGATTCAAGAAAACGAAGTAAAGTTTGTAGACCTACGCTTTACAGACACTAAAGGTAAAGAGCAACACATCTCTCTACCAGCTCACCAAGTTGACGCTGACTTCTTCGAAGAAGGCAAAATGTTCGACGGTTCTTCTGTTGCTGGCTGGAAAGGCATCAACGAATCTGACATGGTGATGATGCCTGACGCATCTAGCGCTGTTCTTGACCCGTTCACAGAAGATGCAACTCTAAACATCCGTTGTGACATCCTAGAACCTTCTACTATGCAAGGTTACGACCGTGACCCACGTTCAATCGCTAAGCGTGCTGAAGACTTCATGCGCTCTACTGGCGTTGCAGACACAGTTCTAATCGGTCCTGAGCCAGAGTTCTTCCTATTTGACGATGTTAAGTTCGCAACTGACATGTCTGGTTCTTTCTTCAAGATTGACGACGTAGAAGCAGCTTGGAACACAGGTTCTGACTTCGAAGACGGTAACAAAGGTCACCGTCCAGGCGTTAAAGGCGGTTACTTCCCAGTAGCTCCTGTTGATTCATCTCAAGACATCCGCAGCGCAATGTGTCTAGTAATGGAAGAGATGGGTCTGGTTGTTGAAGCTCACCACCACGAAGTAGCAACTGCAGGTCAGAACGAAATCGCTACTCGTTTCAACACGCTAACTTCTAAAGCGGATGAGATCCAAATCTACAAGTACGTTGTTCATAACGTTGCTCACGCATTCGGTAAGACAGCGACATTCATGCCTAAGCCACTAGTAGGTGATAACGGTTCTGGTATGCACGTTCACCAATCTCTAGCGAAAGACGGTGTTAACCTATTCGCTGGTGACAAGTACGGCGGTCTATCTGAAACTGCACTTTACTACATCGGTGGTATCGTTAAGCACGCTAAAGCAATCAACGCATTTGCTAACGCATCAACTAACTCGTACAAGCGTCTTGTACCAGGTTTTGAAGCACCAGTTATGCTTGCTTACTCTGCGCGTAACCGTTCTGCTTCTATCCGTATCCCAGTGGTTCCAAGTGCTAAAGCACGTCGTATCGAAGTTCGCTTCGGTGATCCATCTGCGAACCCATACCTATGTTTCGCAGCAATGCTAATGGCTGGTCTTGACGGTATTAAGAACAAGATCCACCCTGGCGATGCTATGGATAAAGACCTTTACGACCTACCAGCAGAAGAAGCAGCTGAAATCCCAACTGTTGCTTACTCACTAAAAGAAGCTCTAGATTCTCTAGATGCTGACCGTGAGTTCCTAACGGCTGGCGGCGTATTCTCTGACGACTTCATCGATTCTTACATCGCACTGAAAGAGCAAGACGTAGAGAAAGTAAACATGACAACTCACCCACTTGAGTTTGAACTATACTACTCTGTGTAATTCGCTGTAATAGTTAGAAAAAATATCAGGCTCGCCTCGCAGGCGGGCCTTTTTTGTATTGGTCGAAATGCCTGCTTCCCCTAGCATCTAATCAAGATTCAACGACCAAGAAATTCCTAATGAAGTGTTATTTGTTACCGCTAATTACCCTACTCAGTGCCTTAATATCTGTTCAAACAGCCTACAGCCAAACGGCCTATACCTGGGTTGATAAACACGGAGTTCGCCATTTCAGTGATACTGCGCCGGAGCACCAAAGCGAGACAATTACCCTATCCTCACCAGAAGTTGGCGGCCCGATCCCAGTCTCAGAGCCAACTCAAGACAGCCATGCGACGCCTGAGGCGCAGCCACATAAGCCCGCCAAAGCTCTACAACTAAGCTGGCTCACGCCTAACAATGATCAGACGCTAAGAGATAACAACGGAAAAATTATGATTGCCTTAGAGGCCAACCGTAAACTGAAGCCCAATGAAAAACTTCAACTCTTGGTTAACGATATCGAATTTGGTGCACCACAAACCCAGTTGAGTTGGGCGATAACCAATATGGATCGTGGTACTCATCGTTTAGTTATCAATGCTTTAAAAGATGGCAAGCAAATTGCAACAACTCCTACAATCACAGTGCATTTGCATCGAGCAAGAGTTAAGCCTACAAAAAGTGCCCTATAACAGGGAGTTATAGCCACTCGCTAACTAGGATTTCACCCATTCTTGCTCCATACTAGATACCAATGCACCACTGTGGTGCATCGACTTTGGAGCAGGGAACTATGCAGAGCAACGACCAACTTTCTACGACCATTCTCAATAATATTGTGACCGCAGCCCTGCTGTTGGATGACAAATTGGGTCTTTGCTACGCCAACCCTGCGGCAGAACAGCTTTTTTCTCAAAGCGCTAAACGACTGCTCGCCACGCCCTTGCCGGACTTGATCCAACACGCCTCAATGGATTTAAACTTACTGACCCAGCCGCTTCAGTCGGGTCAAAGCATCACAGACAGTGACGTAACGTTTGTGATTGATGGCAAGCCGGTAATGCTCGAGGTGACGGTCAGCCCAGTCACTTGGAACAAACAAGTATATTTATTAGTGGAACTGCGCCAAACCGACCAGCAGCGTCGCCTGAGCCAAGAGCTCAACCAACATGCCCAACAGCAAGCGGCGAAGGAGTTGGTGCGAGGGCTAGCCCATGAAATCAAAAACCCTCTGGGAGGGTTGCGAGGTGCGGCGCAATTGCTCAATCGCATGCTGCCAGACGAAAGTTTGCAGGAATACACCAAGATCATCATCGAGCAAGCGGATCGATTGCGCTCGCTGGTCGATAGGCTTCTCGGCCCACAAAAACTGGGCCATAAAGAAAGAGTTAACTTGCACTTGGTGATCGAGAAAGTGCGCCAACTGGTTGAACTCGATACTGGAAGCTCCATTCCAATTCTCCGCGACTATGACCCGAGCTTACCTGAGTTGATGATGGACCCAGATCAAATCGAGCAGTCACTACTGAATATTGTCAGCAACGCCGCACTCATAATGCAAGACCAATTAGATGCGGAAATTAAGATACGCACCAGAACGGTGCATCAAGTGAATATCCATGGCACACGCCATAAGTTAGCGGCGCAGATTGATGTCATAGATAATGGCCCAGGTATTCCACCTGAGCTGCAAGATACTCTGTTTTACCCCATGGTTAGTGGTCGAGAAGGTGGCACTGGCTTGGGACTGTCTATATCGCAAAACCTAATCGACCAGCATCAAGGCAAAATTGATGTACAAAGCTGGCCTGGAAAAACCACCTTCACCATTTTATTACCGATAAATATCAGCCCAGAGAAACCTGCGGAGTCATAACCCCGCTTGGCAAGATATTTATGCGTTTGTTGCAAGGAAACTGATTATGAGTAGAGGGTACGTTTGGGTCGTTGATGACGATAGCTCAATTCGTTGGGTGATGGAGAAAACTCTGTCATCCGCCCAGATCCAATGTGAAACTTATGCTGATGCAGAGAGTGTATTGCAGGCACTGCAACGTCAGGCACCTGACGTACTAGTGTCGGACATTCGCATGCCGGGCATGGATGGCCTAACCCTGCTTAAACAGGTCCACCAGCAATATCCTGACTTACCCATCATCATCATGACAGCGCATTCGGATCTTGATGCTGCAGTAAACGCTTATCACGAAGGTGCTTTCGAATATCTGCCTAAGCCATTTGATATCGATGAAACCTTGGGACTGGTTGAGCGTGCCCTGACCCACAGCTTTGAGCAGCGCAAACAAAAATCTAGCGACGAGTCACTGTCGGCGAATGCACCAGAAATTATTGGTGAAGCCCCCGCAATGCAAGAAGTGTTTCGTGCCATAGGCCGACTATCGCGTTCGTCAATTTCAGTGCTCATCAATGGTGAATCAGGCACAGGTAAAGAGCTGGTTGCTCAAGCCCTGCACCGCCACAGTCCGCGAGCAAAAAATCCATTTATCGCCCTGAATATGGCGGCGATTCCAAAAGATTTGATCGAATCTGAACTGTTTGGCCACGAGAAAGGAGCGTTTACTGGCGCCAACTCGGTCAGACAAGGTCGCTTTGAACAGGCCAATGGCGGCACCCTGTTTTTGGATGAAATCGGTGATATGCCCCTCGATATTCAAACTCGCTTGTTGCGTGTTTTGTCAGATGGACAATTCTATCGTGTCGGTGGTCATTCTCCGATCAATGTCGATGTACGGATTGTGGCAGCAACGCACCAAGATCTCGAGCAACGAGTCGCTGATGGCGATTTCCGTGAAGATTTGTTCCACCGTCTTAATGTTATTCGCGTTCACATCCCATCACTGCGTGAGCGAAAACAAGACATCGAAAAATTAACTCAACATTTTTTACGGTTGGCCGCTAATGAACTAGGTGTGGAGATGAAAACCCTCCATCCAACCACGGTCACTCAGCTAAATCAGCTTGATTGGCCCGGTAACGTACGTCAATTGGAAAACGTCTGTCGCTGGCTGACCGTCATGGCCAGTGGTAATGAAGTTCTGCCGAGCGATCTGCCTAGAGAGCTTTTGACCACCGGTAGCCCTAAAGCTTCCAGCGAAGGGCAAATTAGCTGGCAAGCTCAGCTTGAAGAGTGGGCAACCAAGGCATTAACAGACGGTGAGTGTGAGTTGCTTTCTTATGCACTCCCAGAATTTGAACGTATACTATTAACAACAGCACTACGCCATACCAATGGCCACAAACAAGATGCTGCCAAACTGTTAGGCTGGGGACGCAACACCTTAACGAGGAAGTTAAAAGAACTAGATATACACTAGTCAAAAGTGCCTCGCAGTAAACACGGCTTAGAGATGTAATCAACCGAGTAAGCAAACAACAGCGATGGCACCCAATAAATTAACACTACGTAGCGCCGTTATCTTACCTTTCGTCATCGTATTTTTGGTGACGTTTGGTGTGGTGGCTAGCGTTCAGTACTCCAGCTATGAAAACATGGTTGAGAAAATCAGCCATAAGCAGCTAGTCTCTTTTACTGAGAACATCAAAACCCGTCTCAGTGCTTTTCTTGAAGAGCCATTTCGAGCCAACATGACCTTCACTCGCACCGTGGAGTTCAGTGATCTGTACGAAGAAAACCAAATGCAAGCCATCGAAGACTACCTTTCGATGAGCTTTTCCCACCTATCACCATACATAGAACACCTTGATGTGATTGGCTTTGGTGGCAAGGAAGGAGAATTTATTGGTTTTCGCCGTGAGAACAACGACAGCTTCACCTTGATGCTGCAAGATAGCCGCACCCAAAATGAATTGATCATATATCAAGGCGATGACGCACAATCAGGCATTCGTTCGCGCTTTCAAAACTACGACCCGCGCCAGCGCCCTTGGTACATTCCTGCCGCCGAGTCACTTCAGCCTTCTTGGTCACAGATTTACGCCAATGCCGATGAACGCCAAGAAATTACCCTATCAGCTATTCACCCTGTAATGGGCAACGAGGGCTTGCTCGGTGTAATGGTGTCGGATATTCGCATCAATACTTTCAATAGCTTCCTAAGACAGCAAAAAGCACGTACCACCGCCGCTATGTACATCTTTGACCGAGACAAACGCTTAGTCGCACACTCTGAGCCCGAAGGCGTGGTTTCGTTAGGTACTAAAGAGTCCAGCAAAGGCATGCGCTTGCTGGCCAGCGAAAACAATAACCAAGTCATTGCCAAAAGTGCTGAGTTCATCGACTTTGCACGCCTTGGCGACCCTTACGCTAACTTCAACTTTGAGTTTGAGCTAGAGGGTGAGCGCTACTTTAACAAGCTATCGCGCTTTCAGGGTCACTATGGCCTCGATTGGTACATCATGGTGACCATCTCAGAGCGAGACCTGCTTGGCGAATTACCGACGCAACAGCGCCAAGGGTTATTAATAGCGATTGCCGTGGCACTGGTTGGGTTGTTATTTGGAATGCTGGCGTTTAACCGCATCACCCGCCCAATCACCAGTACTGCAAATGCTGCAAAAGAGTTAGCTAAAGGGGACTGGAACAGCCCGATGCCAGAGCCAGGCAACATCTTCGAAACCAGTATGCTGGTCTCGGCATTTAACAATATGGCTGCTAACCTCAAGCACTCCTTTGACGCACTTCGCTCACAGCTGGTGTTTGACTCTCTAACCCAACTCTACAGCCGCCAAGGCTTGATTGAAGCCAGCTGCAAACTGCGCTCGCTGGACAAAGGTTCCTTGATCCTACTCGGCATCGATCGTTTTCGCGAAATCAACGATAGCCTAGGTCACTACAGTGGAGACCAACTGTTGGTGATCATGTCAGAACGCTTGAAGCTGCAATCGCCAGAAGGTGCCATGTTAGCCAGAGTGGCGGGTGATGAGTTTGCCGTGTTTTTGCCATGCGAGCATCAGCATGAAGAGATTGAAGTGCTCGCCAACCGAATCAAAACCTCTTTTAATGCCCCATTCCAAATGGGCGACGACACCGTCGTAGTGAGTATTTCAATTGGCATGGTTGAAACGGACTCAAGCGCTAATATGAGTACTTGGCTACGTAATGCCAGTATTGCCTTAAGCCATGCTAAACAAGAGCCATTAAGAACCGTGGTTTATCGCCCTGAGATGGCAGATAAGTCACGTAAGAAGACGCAAATCCTCGCCGAACTCAACCAAGCGATTGCCGCCAGTGAGTTTGTGCCTTTCTACCAACCAATCATCGACCTAGAGTCAGGGGAAGTGATTGGCGCAGAAGCACTAGCGCGTTGGGTGTCCGCAGAAAAAGGCGTGATCCCACCATTTGAATTTATTCCGGTGGCCGAAGAGAGCGGCCTTATCGGCGAAATTGGCGCTCAGATACTGCTAAAATCTTGTACCGACACCGCACTTGCGATCCACAGTGGTCAGTGGCCTCAAGATTTCAGCATTCACGTTAACCTGTCAGTGAACCAGCTTTCTCACACCGACTTCATCAGTGAGTTAAAGACCATTTTGCAAGATACCCAGCTACCCGCTGAAAACTTGACCCTAGAGCTGACGGAATCTCGCATTGTTGACAACGACCCTATTATTCTCAAAAACATGCAAGCGATTAAGCAACTTGGCATCAAGATCGCCATTGACGATTTTGGTACAGGCTATTCATCATTGGCTTACCTGCACAAACTGCCCTTTGATTGCCTCAAGATTGATCGCTCGTTTGTCGACCAAATGCGCCAAGAGAATATTGATACTTCCATCGTGGCAGCTATCGTCAACATGGCTGAGGGCTTCAAATCTAACTTAGTCGCAGAAGGTGTTGAGACCAGCGAACAGGCCGATTTGCTGCGTCAACTCGGCTGCCCACAAGCCCAAGGTTACTTGTTTAGCCACCCCATGCCTTTTGCGGACTGGCCAACAAATTTAGTTAACATGCGGAGAGATTCGGCATAATGCGTTGATTTTATGCCGACTCATTACTGACATAATTGGTAATCATTTTTATACTGAGATCTATCATCGGAAATCCAATCGTTCAGGATAGTTATAATGATCACCAAAAATCTGCCCCTCACGGATCTTCACCGTCACCTTGATGGCAATATCCGCAGTGAAACCATTCTCGATCTCGGCAAAAAATTCGGCATCGCCCTTCCCGCTTACGATCTAGAAAGCTTACGCCCACATGTGCAGATTGTTGAAGCTGAACCATCACTGGTCGCTTTTCTATCCAAACTTGACTGGGGTGTTGCGGTCCTTGGCGACTTAGATGCTTGCCGCCGCGTAGCTTATGAGAACGTTGAAGATGCACTTAACGCTCAAATCGACTATGCCGAATTGCGTTTTTCGCCTTACTACATGGCAATGAAACACAACCTGCCTGTGGCTGGTGTGGTAGAAGCGGTCGTAGACGGCGTACAAGCTGGTGTGCGTGACTTTGGCATCAAAGCCAACCTAATTGGCATCATGAGCCGTACCTTTGGCCAGGACGCGTGTCAACAAGAACTGGACGGCCTACTGAGCCAAAAAGACCACCTCGTCGCTATCGACCTTGCAGGTGATGAACTCGGCCAACCGGGCGATCGCTTTGTATCTCACTTCAAGCAAGTGCGTGATGCAGGTCTTCAAGTGACGATTCACGCTGGCGAAGCTGCTGGTGCTGAAAGCATGTGGCAAGCCATTAATGACCTTGGCGCAGTACGTATTGGCCATGGTGTTAAAGCGATTCATGACCCGAAACTGATGGACTACCTTGCACAGAACCGCATTGGAATCGAATCGTGCCTAACGTCTAACTTCCAGACAAGTACCGTTGATTCGCTAGAAAACCACCCAATCAAACAGTTCCTCGACCACGGCGTGATGGCGTGTCTAAACACCGATGACCCAGCTGTTGAAGGCATTGAACTCCCTCACGAGTACGAAGTCGCCGCACCACAAGCTGGCCTAACTCAAGAACAAATCCGCCGCGCACAAATCAACGGCCTTGAATTAGCATTCTTGTCTGATGCTGAGAAAAATGAATTGAAAGAGAAAGTGAAAGACCGAGTGTAAGGTTTTTAGCTTTTGAATACGAAACCGCCGACTCAATGAGTCGGCGGTTTTTGTATATACCGTTAGCGAAGCGTCCGTTAGCCGTTAGCGCCAGCGTCCCCTTTAACCATCTTTAAATCACCCTAGAAAACTGCTGCTGCCTAGCCCTTTGACGCAGGTACTTATCAAAACACATACAGATATTACGGATCAGCAGACGACCTCTAAGTGTTACCTCAATCATCTTGCCATCGTATGTCACTAACTCATCGTCAATGAAAGTCTGAAGCAATTCCAAATCTTCTTTAAAGTAGCGCTTAAAGCCAACACTGAATTGCGTTTCAATCTGGTGAGTATCGAGCTTGAAGTTACAAATAAGCTGTTTGATCACTTCACGACGCAGCAAGTCATCTTGGTCTAGCGACACCCCTTTCCACAAGGCGTGGCGCATCTCATTCACTTGTGCGTAGTACTTCTTCAGCTCTTTTTGGTTCTGTGCATAGCTGTCACCCACCATAGAGATCGACGACACACCAAAACCAATCAGGTCACACTCCCCTTGAGTGGTGTAACCTTGGAAATTACGGTGCAATACTCCATTGCGCTGTGCGACAGCCAGCTCATCATCGGGTAGAGCAAAGTGGTCCATACCGATGAACTGATAACCCGCCCCTGTCAGACGAGCGATGGTGTCTTGTAAGATTGCCATCTTCTCTTCTGCAACTGGCAGGTCTTCATCTTTGATCTTACGTTGTGCAGCAAACAGTTGCGGCATGTGGGCGTAGTTAAACACCGACAAGCGACCTGGGCGCATCTCAAGCACTTGCTCAAGAGTTTTAGCAAAGCTCTCTTTGGTCTGTTTTGGCAGGCCGTAAATCAAGTCTAAGTTGGTTGAGCGAAAACCCAGCGCTTTTGCTCGTGCCACCATATCGAAGATGAACTGCTCATCCTGCTCACGGTTCACTAGACGTTGAACTTCTTTATCGAAGTCCTGAACTCCGATGCTCAAGCGGTTAAACCCTTCGCTGCGCAAATGGTCAAGCATGTCCAATTCGATCTCACGCGGGTCAACTTCGATACTGATCTCTGCATCATCACTAAAGCGGAACTCTTCACGCACCAAGTCCATCACTCGAGTGATTTGAGTATCGGTTAGGAAAGTCGGTGTACCGCCACCAAAATGTAACTGAGTCACTTCACGTTGGTTAAGCAACGCTGCACGCTGACGAATCTCGTGTTCGAGCACATCTAGATACTCGTCTGCCTTATGATGGTGGCGAGTGATCACCTTGTTACAGCCACAGTAGTAACAAAGCTTGTGACAAAATGGGATGTGAATGTACAGCGACAGTGGACGCTCAGGATAACGAGTACAGTCCATGTCTAGCTCAGCGATGGTATAAGCTTCGTGAAACTCTACCGCCGTTGGGTAAGAGGTGTATCTTGGGCCAGAGTAGTTATACTTTTCTAAGATAGCCTGATCCCAAACTATTTGCTCACTCGACATGTTGGTACTTCCGATATTTAAATGCTGGCGCTATTTTGCCATAGGCACTTTTGGCCTACAGAAAATGGTGGAAAATTTATTGGAAAAAAATCCGAATTTGTTGGCTGGATCACTGATAAAGCCAATCGATGCGTGTCCGATTGGCTTTAGGCATACAGATTGGGTTAAGAAACCTGTGCGATTGAGATTTGACTATTGAGGGGTTTGACACGCTGCTGCAGCGTTTTCAGCTCTTCGATCATGGCATCCGCCACTTTCGCTTCTGCTTTTTGACGCTCAAGGTTTTGACGCATGCGGTCTTGCTTAGGTAACTGCTGGCGGTCATCACCACGAGCCATGTCTTTTACCGTGTGGTAAAGCTCACTCAAGGCAGGAAAATCAGTATCCACATCGATGCGCTGTTCACCTTGGATATAATCCAAGATGCAATACACGCGGATACTGATTTCGGATAAGTCGCACTGACCTTGAATCGCCGCCATGCAAAGCAAGTCGACATTCTCAAAGATATTGGCGTTGCGTTTTTCAATCGCCAACTGCTGGTGTTGCTCTTGAAGGGCTTTTTGCTTCTTCAACTGCAACAACAAGTAGCCAGCGTAAGTCGCTAAACCTAAGATGATCACGCCACCAATCGCTAGCAGTACGACAACATCCATATTTCTTAGTCCTTAAATTCATCCATATCAAAGTCATCGAACTCGCCAAGCAGATCTTCATCACTGATGCTGCTGATTGCAGGTTCTGAATCTTGAGATGACTCGTCTTCGTAGATTCCAAGCTGTTTCATCAACACTTCAATGCGATCAAGTTTCTCATCGACGTATTTCTGAAGACCAGCACCAAGGTTTTCACCTGACTCTAGACGGTCTAGCAACACATTAAGCTGGGTGTCATTTTCTAGCATCGCCAATTCTTGCTCGGCGCTTAAACGGCGTTCTGCTTTAGTTTGCTTCTTCACTGGCTCAATGATCAGTGGAATTTTTTTCTTGCTGCCTAAGCGAGGGTCTTTCGCTTTGCCACCATGAGTTTGATTGGTGCTCTCACCTTCAGAGTGACGACTACCAGACTTCAAACCTTTGCGTTTTTTAGCACGCTTACGCAAGCGACCATCAACGTCTGATTGGGTGCGGTTTCGGGTTACAACAAATTCTGGTGCGCCAGCAGCGCCAGGTTTTCTAGATTTCTTACTACGACTCATTACCGGGTTTCCTCAGTAAAATTACATCTTTGCCAATAAATTCGAGCTGGAGTCCGTCCCTATCGGCCAGATAGCAAAAGGTATTCTGGCTAAAAAAGCTCACATGGGTAAGGTCATTTTTATAGTGCCAAGTGGCAAAGGCTTCTGCGTCTTTAACCATCTTGGTCATTACGCCAATCCAACCACCTGGTTTCACTAATTTTAACCATTGCTGCCATACAGATTTTGGATCGAACAAATGTTCAATCACTTCCGTGGCAGTCATAAAATCATACTGTCTCTCAAGTACTGATCGATCTGGATAATAGTAAAGGTCATATAAAGACATTACATGTCCGTTTTCTTCAAGCATCAAGGATAGTGTTGGACCAGGGCCACAACCAAAATCCAGCCCCAAACTGTTAGGTGCAATACGCTCCAACATTGGTGTTGACATACGGCTTAAAAAACTACGGTATCCAGCATCATTTGGATCATTCTCATGGAGATCATAGAAGGCTTTCTCGCGCTTCGCATCCAACCTATCATTTGGGTTGACGAACACGAGTTCACATCTAGGACACTGCAGATACTCTCGATGAGAATCTTCATAAAAGTGGTGTGTCGAAGTATGTTCACAAAGTGGACAAGAGTGCATTATTGGCCTTCCTCCATCAGGGATGCGCAACATACCAGAAAGTGATAACAGAGTGGAGTTTTATTGAGCACTTTTTTCTTCAAAAAGACAAAAAGCGACAGCTATTGCTGTCGCCTCTCTTTATCTTGGGCTGATCGGTATAAAAATTTAGTGAAGACCACCAACGTACTTTGAAATTACTTCGATATCGTTGTCTGTCATCTTCATTGCGATATCACGCATCATGGCGTTCATATCATTGTTACGTTCAGCGTCGCGGAACTTAAGCAGTTGCGCTTTAACGTAGTCAGCGTGTTGACCAGAAATTTTCGGGAAACCTGAAAGCTCTGTACCGTTACCACGAGGACCGTGACAAGCGATACACGCGGTTAAACCACGCTCCATATCCCCTGCTTGGTACAAAATTTTGCCTTGTGCTACTACATCTTCTGGCGTTGAGTTTTCAGAAATTGGTAGTGAAGCATAGTATGCCGCTAAGTCGGCAATATCTTGGTCAGAAAGTGGCATCGCCATTGGGCTCATTACAGGATCATAACGACCTTGCTTACCCATTGTTTCACCACCAAGTTTGAGATCTTTTAGCTGCTTTTCCGTGTATTTAGCGTGTTGACCCGCCAACTTAGGATAAGTAGTGATTAGACTGTTGCCATCTGCGTTATGACAGGCAGCACATGTGGCTGATTTTGCCTTGCCAGCTTCTATATTACCTTGAGCCCACGCAGTGCAGCTGGCCAATAAACTCAAGATTAGCGCTAATTTCTTCATGACATTCCATTATAATTATCAAGCTTCCAGTACCACGTATTGTGGGTGCTCATGGTACAATAGACGACCTTATACCGATCACGGTTATTTTACACAAATTAACGAAAAAGTAATCAATCGACTACACAAAGACGAGATGGAGTTAACAGTGAGCGTAAAAATTCATTACCAAAATACGCATTTTATAACGAGTGCACCCGATATTCGCCATATGCCAGAGGATGTGGGTATCGAAGTTGCGTTTGCTGGACGCTCCAACGCAGGCAAGTCGAGCGCACTTAACCGACTGACAAACCAAAAAAGTTTAGCCAAAACCAGTAAGACTCCGGGTCGTACTCAGCTAATTAACCTATTCAAGGTTCGCGATTACTGTCACATCGTTGATCTACCGGGTTATGGTTTTGCCCAGGTTCCGCTTGAAATGAAGAAGAAGTGGCAGAAATCTCTAGGTGAATACCTACAAAAGCGCGAATCTCTGCGTGGTTTGGTGGTATTAATGGATATTCGCCACCCAATGAAAGATCTCGACCAGCAACTGATTTTCTGGGCGGTTGAATCGGGCATTCCAGTACAAGTCCTGCTAACCAAAGCAGATAAATTGAAAAGTGGTGCTCGCAAAGCTGAATTACTGAAAATTCGTAAAATGGCGGTTGGTTTTGGTGGCGAAGTTGAAGTGGACGTATTCTCTTCACTGAAAGGCATCGGTGTCGATCAGCTACGCGCTAAACTGGATTCTTGGTTCGCACCTGCTCTAGAGTGGGATGCAGAAGAGTCAGAAGGAAACGAAGGCGAGTAACTTTCGCTTGTGGCACATGGTAGCCACCCTCTCCTCTCGTAATTGGCTTTCAATGCCAATAAAGTCCCCACCTCTTGGGTGGGGCAACGGGAGAGAAATAGGAGGTATTATTATTATGCTAAAAAGCATTAAATAAGCGCCCCCAAAACTCAAGCCATTTCTACTATTTTTTGTTCAATTCTTGCTACGTAACCCCTAAATCATCAGCTATCTAGGCCAAAATCTCCTTTCTTGAACACTTCGGTAACGTCACTTCCGCTTAATTCACTACAAAAAGTATGTTTTTGTTCTGACGGATTTTTATAACAGATTAATCAAACGTGAAATCGATAGCTGAGATGCATAGCTTGGAATATTTTATTGCTAAAGGCAGTTTTGATAGGAAGAAATATGCTCGATGCGAAAAGAAAACATCAAGAAAAGGTGCTGTAAGTTTTTGTTTTGGCACAATAAAAAACGCCCCAGTCAAAAACTGACTGGGGCGGCTGAATCAGCCTAATCCAATAACGTGAAACAAAAGGTCTGAAAGATAGAACATCTTACCTCTGTACCCTACGAGAGATAATGTACAACAATTGCTCAGAAATGGAAACTATTTTCGTAGTTTTTTTTCATTAAAATTTTATTACTGACGTTTTGGTGAATGATTACAACCACTTTATTAACATTAAAAAAAAGCCAGCGTGTGCGCTGGCTCATGTCATTTAGCTGTTTTTGGGCAAAAAATGTTTAGTGTGCCTGATCCCAGTTATCACCATGACCCGCTTCTGCGACCAATGGCACATCAAGCGTTGCCGCAGATTCCATCAGTTTTTGTACTTTACTTTCAACTTCAGCCAACGCGTCTTCATCTACCTCAAGAACCAATTCATCGTGTACTTGCATTAATAGTGTCACTCGGCCATTGCCTTCGGCTTCAATCCATTCATCCACCAGCAGCATCGCTTTCTTGATGATATCTGCCGCTGTGCCTTGCATTGGGGCGTTAATCGCAGCACGCTCTGCCGCTTTACGACGCATGCCGTTTCGAGATTTGATCTCTGGCAGATGCAGACGACGACCAAAGATGGTCTCAACATAGCCCAGCTCGGATGCAGTGCTTCGGGTATCTTCCATGTACTGCATCACGCCCGGATAGCGCTCAAAGTAGGTATCCATGTAATTTTGTGCTTCGCCACGTGGAATGCCTAACTGCTTGGCAAGACCAAAGGCACTCATACCATAGATAAGGCCAAAGTTGATTGCCTTAGCACGACGACGCTGCTCTGAGCTTACCTCTGAGATATCAACGCCCATTACCTCAGCAGCCGTTGCTGCGTGGATATCTTTGCCGTGAGCAAAGGCATCTAATAGCGCTTTATCTCCTGATAGGTGCGCCATGATACGCAGCTCAATCTGAGAGTAATCGACCGCCAAGATTTTCTTACCATGAGGCGCAATAAATGCCTGACGGATACGACGGCCTTCTTCGTTACGGATTGGAATGTTCTGCAGGTTTGGATCGGTCGATGATAGACGGCCCGTTGCTGCTACCGCTTGATGGTATGAAGTGTGAACACGACCCGTCTGCGCATTGATCATCTTCGGCAACTTATCGGTGTAAGTGGTTTTCAGCTTAGCTAGGCTGCGGTACTCAAGGATAAGTTTTGGCAGTGGGTAATCCAGCGCCAGTTCTTGCAGCACCTCTTCATTGGTTGATGGAGCACCTGATGGTGTCTTCTTCACCACTGGCAGCCCCATCTTTTCAAACAGGATCGCTTGCAGCTGTTTTGGCGAGGCTAAGTTGAACTCTTCGCCAGCGACTTCAAATGCTTTTTGTTCCAGTTCATCAAGACGAACGGCGATCTCTTGAGATTGGTTAGCAAGCATAAACTCGTCAACCAATACCCCGTTGCGCTCCATGCGAGAAAGCACAGGGATCAGTGGCACTTCGATATCTTGGTAAATCGACTTTAGTTTGTCATCAGATTCGATCTGACCGAAGATGCGGTTATGCAGACGCAGTGTGACATCGGCATCTTCTGCCGCATAAGGTGACGCTTCTTCTAGTTCGATCTGGTTGAAAGTCAGAGCCTTCTTACCTTTACCTGCAATGGTCTCAAATGAGATGCAGCTATGTTGGAGGAAGCGTAGTGCGAGGCTATCCATATCGTGCTTGCCGCCCACGCTGTTGTAGACGTATGACGCCAGCATGGTGTCATGAGCAATGCCCTGCATCTCGATATCGTAACGAGCCAGTACGCTAGCATCGTATTTTAGGTTTTGACCCACTTTGGCTTTGTTGGCATCTTCCAACAAAGGTTTTAGCTCCGCCAGTACCCAATCACGATCAAGCTGCTCAGGCGCATCTAGGTAGTCATGGGCAACAGGTACGTAAGCCGCCTCGCCTTCAGCCGTTGCAAACGAGAGACCCACAAGGTTAGCTACCATGTAATCCAGACTATCTGTTTCAGTATCAAAGGCGATAAGTTCGGCTTTTTCTAGCTTCTTCTTCCACTCAGCGAAGCTTTCTTTATCTAGTACCGTATCGTATTGACTGCGATCGATAGTGATAGCACTGGTGTCCATTTCGTCTGCAGATGCAGAAGAATTGCTCACTGCCGCCGAGCGCTCTACGGCTTCAACTTCACCAGTGCCACCTTCAAGTAGCTCGTTTAGCCAAGATTTAAACACTAGCTTGCCAAAGTGCTGGATCAGCTCATCTTTGTTTGGTGGCTGCTTAACCAGATCTTGTGGTGTCATCTCTAGCTCAACATCTAGCTTGATGGTTGCCAGCTGATACGAAAGTTCTGCGTTTTCTTTGTTGTCGGTCAGTTTCTTAGCCATGGTCTTAGAGCCACGGAAGCCAAGTGGCGCAATGTCATCTAGGCGCTCATAAAGATCTTTCAGGCCACCGATACCTTGTAGTAGTGCCGTTGCCGTCTTATCACCGACTCCTGGAACACCTGGAATGTTATCGACTTTATCGCCCATCAGCGCTAGGTAGTCGATGATAAGCTCTGGCGGGATACCGAATTTCTCGATCACGCCTTCACGGTCTAGTACCACATTGGTCATGGTGTTGATCAGAGTAACGTTATCATCTACTAGCTGCGCCATATCTTTATCACCAGTACTGATCAGAACAGGCATACCCGCTTGGGAAGCCTGATGCGCTAACGTACCAATCACGTCATCCGCTTCTACACCAGGGATCGAAATAAGTGGCAGGCCCATCGCCTTAATCACGTTGTGTAGCGGTTCAATCTGACAGCGTAAATCATCTGGCATTGGTGGACGGTTTGCTTTGTACTCTGGGTACATGTCGTCACGGAACGTTTTGCCTTTGGCATCGAAAATTACTGCAATTCGGTCTGATGAGAATTGGCGCATCATGCTACGCAGCATGTTCACAACACCATAAACGGCATTGGTCGGGATCTCACCATTACTCATAGTGCCTGGATAAGCGTGGAATGCGCGATATAGATATGATGAGCCGTCGATAAGAATTAACGGATTTTCAGGAATAGTTGCCATAGTCAATTGGGTCCAGTGGCTGTTTTTTGATTGAGCTAAGGATGCCATGTCTATGGTTTTAATGCCATTAGGGTATT
Source organism: Vibrio sp. SCSIO 43136 (assembly GCF_023716565.1). Classification (NCBI taxonomy): domain Bacteria; kingdom Pseudomonadati; phylum Pseudomonadota; class Gammaproteobacteria; order Vibrionales; family Vibrionaceae; genus Vibrio; species Vibrio sp. SCSIO 43136. The sequence goes on from NZ_CP071848.1 coordinate 3,057,829, forward strand.
GGGGAAATGTGTTGCTGATAAATAGAGCAACTCCGCAATTAATTGCTGCTTAAATGCACTTCATTTGTGCACTTTTAGCTCACCAATTCTGTGGATAACTCTGTTAGCAAAACTTATTCACAGGGAATTCACATTAAATATTCATACGTCACCACACATTTAAGTCATTTAAATACAGCAACTTAACTCAAATAGATCATGATGATCTTTGATCAAAATTAGATCATGCCATGTGGAAAAGTTATTGAAGGAAACCTTACATCGCTCCCAAAAATCTGCAAGCAAAAAAAAAGCGACATCATAAGATGTCGCTTAGCATAGTGGGCACAACCATATTAAAAATATCGTTAGCCGAAAAGCTAAAATACACTGGAAGCAATGTGAGCAATGTCGTGTCATTCAAGAATTCGTCAAAAGTCCATTTGAAATGCCTTGGCAAAACTTGCGGGCTTTTGTCTTGTTCCCTAAGACGGCTTAAATAATAACAATTCTCACTTAGAGATCAAGAGGTAAATGATAATTTTTCTCATTTAATTTTTATGAAGGTGTTTTTTAAACCAGATCCTGGATTCAATTTCAGGCACTTTGGGTTCAAAATCATCAATCATGTAGCTGTTTTTTATAAGAAATCTTAGCATGTTGCCAAATTGATTGCGCGACTTAACCTTGAGCGTTTTATAGCCTCTTTTCATTACCCACTGTTCTTGGTAATCAAGCAAAGCCTGGGCTGTACCCTGTTTGCGTCCAATTGGAGCCACACCGCCAAACCAACTGTAGTAAGTATTGTTGTCTAAAGCATATCCAATTTTAAAGCCAATCAGTTCCCCTTCGAGCTCTGCGACTAACACTAAGGCATCGTCAAACCGCTCAATTCGACTGGCTAAACTGGTGACAGTCTCTTTGGTCACAAACTCCGGAATAGCATTCACCACCTGCACACACTCTTGTAAGGTCCCGACTCGAATTTTCATGGTTATTTCTCTATTGGATAAAAACAAAAAGCTGGGCGAACCCAGCTTTTTCATTGAACTTATAAGGATTTAGTCTTGCGACTGTTCAACGCTCGCCAAAGGCTCGGCACCTTCTTCAGCAAGCCACATCGCAACGTCTTTAGCGAAGTAAGTCAAAATGCCATCCGCACCAGCACGTTTAAAACACAGCAGAGATTCCAGTACGGTTTCACGCTCTTTCAGCCAACCATTTTGAATCGCCGCTTTATGCATGGCGTACTCACCAGAGACTTGATAAGCAAACGTCGGCACTTGCAGCTCATGCTTAACTCGACGCACGACATCTAAATACGGCATGCCCGGTTTTACCATTACCATGTCCGCACCTTCATTCACATCCATGGCGACTTCATGCAAAGCTTCATCACTGTTGGCTGGGTCCATCTGATAGGTTTTCTTGTCACCACCTTTCAGGTTCGCCGCTGATCCAACCGCATAACGGAAAGGACCGTAATAGTGAGAGGCATATTTTGCAGAGTACGCCATGATTTGAGTGTGGATATGACCCGCTTCTTCCAAAGCCTTGCGAATTTCGCCAATACGACCATCCATCATATCCGATGGTGCAACCACATCTGCGCCTGCTTCAGCATGAGAAATGGCCTGCTTGATCAGCACTTCGGTCGTTTCATCATTAAGCACGTAGCCATCTTCATCAATGATGCCGTCTTGGCCATGCGTCGTGAACGGGTCCAGCGCCACATCAGTGATCACACCCATTTCCGGCACGTGCTGCTTTAATTCTATAACCGCTCGCTGAACCAAGCCGTCAGGGCTGAAGGCTTCTGAGGCGCACAGACTTTTGGCGTCTTGATTCACCACTGGAAATAGCGCAATGGCAGGGACACCAAGCTTGGCGAGTTGCTGAGCTTCTTCAATCATGAGATCGATAGAAAGACGTTCGATACCTGGCATCGAGTCTACGGTTTCACGACGATTTTTACCCATCAAAATAAACATCGGGTAGATAAGGTCATTCACGCTTAACTGGTTTTCCGCCATGAGACGGCGGCTGAAGTCATGTTTACGCATACGGCGCATACGACGAGCAGGAAATTGCCCCTGAATTGAAACCGACACACAGTTCTCCTTGTTCGGTGGAATGCTGGCAATGACTATACCACTGCCCTGCGTTGCAAACAGCCCTAGCAACCAAAAATGCCCTAGGGCGCAACATTCTACCTACAGGATGTTCATCGAATCACGTTATACTGTGCACTCATCCAACCCATTACCGAGATTGACCATGATTGATACCCACGCCCATATCTACGCTGCTGAATTTGATAATGACCGAGATGAGATGGTGCAAAGAGCCAAACAGCAAGGGATCGAAAAAATCATCATGCCAAATATCGATTTGGAATCGATAGAACCGATGCTCGCAACCCAAGCGGCTTACCCTGAACTGTGTCACTCCACGCTTGGTCTGCATCCTTGTTATGTCGATGGGGATGTGGATACTGTGCTTGCGAAACTGCGACCAATGTTCGAGCAGGGCAGTTTTATCGCTGTCGGAGAGATCGGTATCGATCTGTATTGGGATAAAACCTTTAAAGCCCAGCAGGAGCACGCTTTTGTCACTCAGCTGCAGTGGGCGAAAGAGCTAGACCTTCCAGTAATTATTCATACTCGTGATTCAATTGAAGAGACACTGGCACTGCTCAAAACCGTTCAAGACGGCTCGCTACGTGGGGTATTTCACTGCTTTGGCGGCAGCTTAGCGGAAGCGAATGCCATTATTGAACTTGGGTTCCACTTGGGCCTTGGCGGTGTCACTACCTTCAAAAATGGGGGGATGGACAAAGTAGTTCCCGAGCTAGACATCAACTGGCTAATCTTGGAGACCGACTGTCCTTACCTAGCCCCTGTGCCTCATCGCGGTAAACGTAATGAACCTGCTTATGTCAGCTTAGTGGCACAAAAAATTGCGGAATACATAGGTGTACCTGTCGATGATGTAGTTGCAAAAACCACCTACAATGCTCGCCAGCTGTTTAATATTTGAGAGCTAAGTTACTATTGATAAATCTAACAAAGCCAATGAAATCATTGTAAAAATTAATGGGTTTTTACAAAATTCATTTTAAATTGCTATGAGCACGGTTTAATATGCATATCATTTTCTATGAGTTGAAGAGGTATCATATGAACGGCTGCAAGCACAACTCCCACTTGGTTCGTCGAAAACGAACACTTTGGGAGCGCCTTTTGAGGGTTAAAGAAGTTTACATTTGTCAAAATTGCGGGCAAGAAATCACTGTTAAATAGAAAATGGGCACCTTGTGGTGCCCATTTTTAGTTCTAATCTTGTTCCTGTTCTTCTTGCTCTTCCTGATCTCGCCTAGTGTAGAAACGAGCAAAGAACAGCCCAACTTCAAACAGTAGGCACATAGGAATAGCGAGCAAGGTTTGCGAAATCATGTCTGGAGGCGTGAGCAACATGCCGACAATAAAAGCCGCCACGACAATATATGGACGTTTTGCTTTTAAGCTCTGAACATCCGTCGCACCAGTCCAACACAACAAAATGATGGCGACGGGTACTTCAAATGCGATACCAAATGCCATAAACAGGGCTAGTACAAAATCTAAGTAGCTTGAAATATCAGTTGCAAATTCAACGCCACCTAAAGAGATAGCGGTGAAAAAGCTAAACACCAGTGGAAATACCACAAAGTACGCAAATGCCACACCGCAGTAAAATAACAGTGAGCTTGAGAACATCAGTGGCATGATCAAGCGCCGTTCGTGCTTGTAGAGCCCAGGGGCTACGAATGCCCAAATTTGGTACAAGATCATTGGCACCGCCACAAACACCGATGCCACCAAAGTCAGCTTCAATGGGGTGAAAAATGGCGACGCAACGTCTGTTGCGATCATGGTAGCGCCTTCTGGCAAGCGCTCAATTAATGGTGATGAGACAAACTCATAGATGTCACCAGAAAACCAAATCAATGCCAAGAACACCACCATCACAGCGCCTAAGGCTTTAAGAAGACGGTTTCTCAGTTCAATCAGGTGTGCAAGTAGTGGTTGTGTCTGCTCTGCAGTAGACATAATGTTCCTCAACCAAATGTAAAGCGGCACACGATGCGCCGCTTTTTAACTCAAGCTTTGTCACCTCAACGAGGTGGTTAGTCAGCTTGCTTTGAAGAAGGCTTGTTTGACTCTGAATCGCTACTAGCGTACGGACGCTGCACGTCTTGGGCCGCTTTTTTCAACTCATCAACCGACGCCTTTAAGTCAGGTGACAAATCTTCCATGCCCATTTTTTCCGCTTTGCGTAGGTTTTCTTGCAGCTCTTGCACTTTCAACTCATGTGAAAGCTCGTCCTTCACATTATTCGCCATGCTTTTCGCCGCCCCAACAAATCGTGACACGTTACGAATGGCGACAGGAAGACGCTCAGGGCCAAGTACAACTAAGCCGACAACGGAAATCAGGATCAGCTCCCAGAAACCGATATCAAACACAGCTTACGCCTGCTCTTTGTCTTTCTTGCTGTCTGTCGATTCAGCTTGAGCCGACTTTTGCTCGATGTTCTTTTGTTCGAAATCAGCGTCTTTCTTATCTGACTTGTCTGATTCGTCTTCATTCATCGCTTTCTTGAAGCCTTTTACTGCACCGCCAAGATCGCCACCAATGTTGCGAAGTTTCTTAGTACCAAATAGTAAAATGACGATAACGGCAATGATCAACAGTTGCCAAATACTGATTCCACCCATGTGTTTCTCTTTCCTCGGGATATGACGATTAGGTTACATTACATCAATTGACTGCTTAAGACTGTGAATTAAACGCCAGTAATAGCGTCAAAAACGGTCTACAGACACTTATCCAGCCATCAACAATGACGTGATAGGCAATTAACGGCTTAATTTACGCCAGCTAAGTAACCAAAATATGACACCCAGGCCACTTGGTACACTTGCAGCGATTAAATCACCGGTCGTAAATAATATGGCACCGCACACAATCAGTGTGGCGCCGATGCCAAACAAAAACCTTGCGGTTGCTTGTTGGCGTTTCGATTCTCGATAACCTTGATAGAGGTTATCCAAGCGCTGATTTAAATTACGCCCTTGCTTTAGACTGTCGTAAAGCATTTCTGGCAACTCTGGCAGCTTTTCCGCCCAGAATGGCGCTCTATCTTTAACAGCATTAATCACCGCTTGCGGGCCGACTTGATTAGCCATCCATTTCTCTAGGAAAGGTTTTGCCGTTTCCCATAAATCAAGCTGAGGATACAACTGTCGACCTAAGCCTTCAACGTAAAGCAGCGTTTTCTGCAACAGAACCAGCTGTGGCTGTACTTCCATGTTGAAACGGCGTGCCGTATTGAACAGATTCAGCAGCACGTGACCAAATGAAATTTCACACAGCGGTTTGGCAAAAATGGGCTCACACACCATACGAATGGCGAACTCAAATTCCTGCACATTGGTATCTGCTGGTACCCAGCCAGAATCTACGTGAAGCTGCGCCACTTTGTTGTAGTCACGGTTGAAGAAGGCGAGGAAGTTTTCCGCCAGATAGCGCTTATCTTCTCCATTTAAAGTGCCGACAATGCCGCAATCCAAGCCAATCCACATTGGATTTTCTGGATGTTCCGGCTTAACGAATACGTTACCCGGATGCATATCTGCATGGAAAAAGCTGTCGCGAAATACTTGGGTAAAGAAAACACTCACCCCACGTTCCGCTAAGAGCTTCATATTGGTGCCATTGGCTTTGAGCGCTTCAATGTCGGAAACCTGTATGCCGTAGATTCGCTCCGATACCATCAACTCTTCGGAGCTAAGATCGGTAATCACTTCCGGCACGTAAAGCTCTTCGCTGCCTTCAAAGTTTCTTCGCAGTTGAATCGCATTCGCCGCTTCACGGCGTAAATCCAGCTCATCCAGCAGAGTCTTTTCGTATTCGCGAACCACTTCGACAGGCTTTAAACGACGAGCTTCAGGCAAGGCTTTAGCGACAATTCTTGCCATGCGATACATTAACTTAAGGTCTGCACTGATCACAGGTTTAATGTCAGGACGAATGATCTTAAGCACCACTTCTCGACCGTTCTCTTTCAAAGTAGCGGTATGCACTTGAGCGATAGAAGCCGATGCAAGCGGCTCGATATCAAAATCGTCAAACCAAGTCTCGAGAGTTCCGCCTAGTGCTTTTTCCATCTGCTGCTTAGCAAGTGCGCCATCAAATGGAGCAACTTGGTCTTGCAACATTGCTAGCTGATCAGCGATATGCGGAGGAAACAGGTCTCGGCGAGTCGACATCATCTGGCCAAACTTAATCCATACCGGACCAAGCGACTGAAGCGCTAAGCGCAGACGCTCACCAAGCGGTTTATCTTGATGACAATTTTGAATCCAAAACAGACCCTTGCGAGCCAGTAGTGGGGTACGAGTTAAGTGGTGTTCTGGCAGCATTTCATCCAGACCATACTCGAGCAAAACTTTGGTGATGCGGTATAAACGGCGCAGTTCGGTTGGGGTCATACCTTCTCCACCAGCGCTTGTATACGAGCTTCGATTTGGTTGGCTTGGCTACGCAAGTCATCAACCTGATCACAAAAATGAGCAATTTCGAGTGCTGGCGGGGCAAGACGCCACTCTTCTGTCACCGCTTGCGCAAGGTGTCTATGCTTACGCATGGCACTGTTTTTTACCCACTGAGCAGTATTCTTAGCACCGGAGACCAAGGTGTGCGCTACCACATCGCCCGTGACTCTTGAGAGCCACTCTTCGATATCTGGCTTTGCATCAGCCAGCAATTGGGAAAACGCTTGAGCCAGCTGAATATCCCCTTCAAGCACCAGTTTATCTTGCTTGATCAATTGGGTAATGTTGGCCTGATCGCGCAGCGCTGGCAAAGTTTCTAGTTTCAACGACAAAAAGCAATCGGGATTGCCTTCGTATTGTGCTAACACATCAACTTGTTGGCTGAACACAAAGGTCAGTTTTTTTGAAAACTCTTGCAGCTCAACTTGAATCACTTTGCCCTTCAAACGTCCAAGGCGACGCACTAATGCTGGGTCGTCTTGGATAAGAAGGTTCAGGCTTGACTCAATCGCCGCCGTCACTAATGGATCAAATGGCATGAGCACCTCAGAATTTATAACCGCGGTGCAGCGCCACTATGCCACCCGTTAGATTGTAATAACTGGTCTTTTCAAACCCAGCGTTATCCATCATGCCTTGCAAGGTGTCTTGGTCTGGGTGCATGCGAATAGATTCCGCAAGGTAGCGATAACTTTCGGCATCATTGGCTACCAGCTCACCCATTTTTGGCAACAGGTGGAACGAGTAGGCGTCGTAGATTTTTGATAATGGCTCAAGAATTGGCTTAGAAAACTCTAGTACTAACAGGCGACCACCTGGCTTAAGAACGCGGAACATCGAACGCAGAGCTTTATCTTTGTCGGTCACGTTACGTAGGCAGAAACTGATAGTGATACAGTCAAAATAATCGTCAGGGAATGGTAGCTCTTCAGCATTGGCTTGCACGTAATGTACGTTGCCCACAATGCCACTATCTCTTAGCTTGTCGCGACCAACATTGAGCATTGAATTGTTGATGTCAGCGAGGATCACATGGCCTTTTTCACCCACGATGCGTGAGAATTTAGCCGTTAGGTCACCCGTACCACCACCAAGGTCAAGCACACGTTGTCCTGGACGAACGCCGCTACAATCAATGGTGAAACGCTTCCAAAGACGGTGTACGCCACCCGACATCAAATCATTCATAATGTCGTATTTTGCAGCTACTGAGTGAAAAACCTCAGCTACTTTCGCCACTTTTTCTTCTTTGGCGACGGTTTGGTAGCCAAAATGGGTAGTATCTTGTTGAGCGCTTACTTCTGTCATCTTTTTTCCTTGTGAACAATCCAGCGGTCGGTGTTACCTCGCGACGAAGTCTTCCTTTTGTTTGACTCTTTATCGAGAAAACTCACCTGAGATAAAACAACGCATTGATGGAATTGCGGTTAGTCTACTTTATCCTCAACCTCTTGTCTTTCGACCAATGCGTCATTTTGCGCCATGTCGAGCAAAGTCGGAGAAATCGAGCGTTTGACTTCAACCCCAAGTTCTTTAAAGGATTCCGCCTGACGCAAAACATTGCCTCGTCCAGTGGCTAATTTGTTCATCGAGCCTTGATAGGCTTGATTGGCTTTATCCAATGCGCCCCCAAGCGACTCCATATCATTTAAGAACAGGCGCAGCTTGTCATAGAGCTTGCTGGCGCGATCGGCAATCACTTGGGCATTTTGATTCTGACGCTCATTGCGCCATAGATTATCTATGGTACGCAGTGCCACCAATAAAGTTGTCGGGCTCACCAAAATAATGTTTTGTTCTAGTGCATCATTGACCAGTTTCGGGTCAGCTTGAATCGCCAACTGGAATGCAGGTTCGACCGGTATAAACATCAGCACATAGTCTAGGCTAGTGATGCCTTTTAGCTTGTGGTAATCCTTATGGCTCAAGCCTTTTATATGGGCTCGCATGGCATGTAAGTGCTCACTTAGTGCACGATCTTTTTGCTCATCTTGCTCGGCATTAAAGTAGCGTTCATAAGCAACTAAGGTCATTTTCGAGTCGACCACCACCTGCTTATTGCTCGGCAGTTCAACCACCACATCTGGCTGATAGCGCTTGCCAGCGTCATCTTGCAAGTTCACTTGGGTGTGATACTCATGCCCTTCACGTAAGCCAGACTCGGCTAACACTCTCGCCAGCACTACCTCACCCCAGTTACCTTGTTGTTTATTATCCCCTTTCAAGGCTTGGGTGAGATTTAGCGCTTCTTGCGCCATCTGCTCATTGAGCTTTTGCAAATTACGCACTTCATAAATCAAGGCATGACGCTCTTTAGCTTCTTGCCCTAACCCATCAGAGACTTGTTTTTTAAAGCCTTCAATTTGCTCTTTAAGTGGCGTCAAAAGGCCATCTAAGCTTTGGCGGTTTTGCTGATCTACCTTGGCGGTTTTTGCTTCAAACAGTTGATTGGCAAGGTGCTCGAACTGCTGCTTCATACGTTGTTCGGCATTTTCCAATAAGGATAGCTTCTCGGCGCTGGCTATCTGCTCTTGTTCATGGCGAGCCTCTTGCTCACGACGCATTGCTTCGCTGTCTGCAAGCAGGCTTCGGGTTTGCTCTAGGGTTGAAGCAAGCTGCTGCTTTTCCTGCTTGAGGGTATCGAGGTAACGCAGCTTCTCCATCGCAGCCATCAAGCGGCCGTGTGATTGCTTGAGCTCATGGGCGGACTTGTCTCGCTCGTCATCCATTTGGTCCAGCTCAGCCTGCGCATCATTTAAGCGCTGCTCAGTTTGTCCCATGAGTTGCTGTTGGTGCTCTAACTGCTCTTGTAACAAGTGGTTTTGAGTCGATAACTTAAGCCGAACCCAACTGCCTACCACTAAACCGCCTAACGCAGCGCCTGTGGCTAACGAGATAAGAATTTGCTGATTTTCAATCACCCATTGCATTGGCAACACCTAATACGATTTTTGATATAAAAATAGTATTTACATACTGGATAAATGTCCAGTTTTTACCTCGGGTAATGGCGGCTATATTGTGCCCAGTTTCCCCATTAAATTAGGCTGTTATCACTATGAATGAACGTCGTGCGTTAGGGTTTGGCATCAGTGCTGTACTCTTGTGGTCCACGGTAGCTACGGCTTTCAAGCTCACCTTGGCCGAGCTGACTCCAGTGCAAATGCTCACAGCAGCCAGTGTCGTGTCTGCTATCGCACTGTTAGTTATTTGCGCCGTTCAAGGCAAGCTATCTCAACTTGGCAGCACGTTTGCCTCCAATCCCGGTTATTACCTGCTACTTGGACTGATCAACCCGCTTGGGTATTACCTAATTTTGTTCAAAGCCTATGAACTGCTGCCCGCCTCTCAAGCTCAACCGCTCAACTACAGCTGGGCGATCACACTGACCTTAATGGCCGCTCTGTTTTTGGGGCAAAAAATCCGTAAACAAGATTGGTTTGCTTGCGTACTCGGCTATCTGGGTGTGGTGGTGATCGCCACCAAAGGCAACCTACTCGCCCTTGAGTTTGAAAGCCCAATGGGGGTTGGACTGGCCCTACTGTCGACCCTGCTCTGGGCCAGCTATTGGATTCTTAACACCAAAAACAAAGCCGACCCTGTGCTGGGTGTATTGCTTGGTTTCTTAGTTGCTCTACCATTTGCCTTCGCCATCGCTTGGTATGAAGGGGCAAGCTGGATTCAAATTAGCTGGAAAGGCTGGTTAGCGGTAAGCTACGTCGGCCTATTTGAAATGGGCGTCACCTTCGTACTCTGGCTATCAGCATTAAAGCTCACCAACAACACCGCCCGCATCAGCAACCTGATCTTCACCTCGCCGTTTATCTCTTTGATGTTGCTTGCGACGATTATTGGGGAAGAAATTCACCCTTCGACTTTGGTGGGGTTAGGGTTGATTGTGGCTGGGTTGTTGGTTCAGCAGCTTAAATCTAAGCCTACTCCTGAAGCGACGGCAAATTAGTAATTACTATTAAAAAGGGAAGCCACAGGCTTCCCTTCTCTATCTTAAACATTCTGTCCAGCCACATATCCACTCGACCAAGCCCACTGGAAGTTAAACCCTCCTAGCCAGCCAGAGACATCCATGACCTCGCCTACAAAGTAAAGCCCCGGAACTTGCTTCGCCTCCATGGTTTTGGACGAGAGCTCATCGGTGTTTACACCACCCAGAGTGACTTCGGCAGTACGGTAACCTTCGGTGCCGTTTGGCAGCACTTGCCAGTTTTCAAGCAAGGTGACGATCGCTTGCATCTCTTTTGGGTTGTACTGCTTAAGCGGTTTATCGCTTAGCTCTTTGCGAGCAATCAGCACTTCTACCAGACGCTTAGGTAGCACTTTAGCTAGAGTGTTTTTTAAACTCTGATTTGGGTGTTTTTCACGAGAGCGTGTAAGCAGGTCTTCGATATCATCATTCGGTACAAGATTGATGGTGACCGACTGCCCTGCTTGCCAAAAAGAGGATACCTGTAGCACCGATGGACCAGACAGGCCACGATGAGTAAACAGCAGCGCTTCTTTAAACAGAGTACCGTCTTCTGCGGTGATTTCTGCGGGTACAGCGATACCAGAGAGCTCTTCTAGCGACTCTTTGTCATGTTGATGCAAGGTGAAAGGAACAAGACCTGCCGTGGTTGGTACCATAGATAGACCAAACTGCTCTGCAATCTTGTAGCCAAATGGAGTCGCCCCCAGTTTTGGCATTGACAGGCCGCCAGTGGCAACCACTAGGGATTCACACTGATACTCATCAGTATCTAGGTGCAGACTAAAGCCAGAGCCTGTCTTCTCGATACTGTGCACATCACAGCGATAGCGCTGTTTCACGCCAGCGTTATCGCACTCTTTTAGCAGCATATCGACAATTTCTTTAGCCGAGTCGATGCAAAACAGCTGGCCGTGGTCGCGCTCTTCAAACTCGATGCCGTATTTGCTTACCAGCGAGATAAAGTCCCAGTTGGTGTATTGAGACAAGGCCGACTTAACGAAGTGTGGGTTATTACACAGGTAGTTATTGGCTGAGACATCATAGTTGGTGAAGTTGCAACGGCCGCCGCCAGAAATAAGGATTTTGCGCCCCGGCTTTTTGGCATGATCGACCACCAGAACCGATCGGCCTCGGCTCGCCGCTTGCGCAGCACACATCAAACCCGCAGCACCTGCGCCAATCACAATTACATCAACTTGATTGCTCATTTTTCTCTTTCTCGCTAAAAAACAAAAAGGATGCACGAGCAGTCGTGCATCCTTCACAGATGTTATTTTAACCGTTTCTGGGTGTAAGAGCTACAGCAGTATAGCGCCTAACACAGTCACACCGAGTAAAGAGGTTGAGAGCACAAATAGCTCCCTAACTTTCATACACTTACCGGTAAAGACTTCGTCATGATGGTGAAGATACTCACGGCTCTTCAGATAATGAAACAATCTGACTTGTTTGGCCATGTTGCCGTGGGCGGTAAAAAATCCGCCCCCATCCACCTGTTGATAAAGAAGGGGATGGGCTTCACGCATGATGTATATCAGTGACCGCAGTGCCGTTAAATAGCGTGCCATGTTCACTGTTGTCACCAAGAGCAACGTAAATAGTATAGTGTCTCCACTGATCATCTTTTCCTCCCTACATCTTCTAGGACTTACTAGAAATACGCCGGATTAGGAAAAGAGTTCAGTCGCCCTTAGCTATAACAATAAGTTGGGGGCTATTACTCTGCCGGCGCGTCCATGATTGAAGATGAACCTGCTTTCGCCATCTCTGCTAGGTCTTTATCAATGAAGAATAGTGCCTTACCATCTTCACCAACCAACTCTAGCTTGTCTAAAATCCCTTTAAACAATTTCTCTTCCTCGTGCTGTTCAGCCACGTACCACTGTAGGAAATTGAATGTCGAGTAGTCTTGAGTAGAGAATGCGACGTGAGCTAGCTTATTGATTTTCTCAGTAATCATTTGCTCGTGTTGGTAAGTTTCACGGAATACATCACCAAGGCTTGCAAACTCGTGCTGAGGAGCTTCAATTGCACCAAGAATCGGCATTGAACCTGTTTCGCTCACATAGGTGAAAAGTCGCTGCATGTGCTCCATTTCTTCCGTTGCATGGGCACGCAAAAATTCGGCTGCGCCTTCAAAACCTTTATCTTCACACCAAGCACTCATTTGTAAGTATAGATTGGATGAGAAGAATTCCAGATTAATTTGCTCATTTAGTTGTTCAACCATTGCTTGGGCTAGCATTTATGACTCCTGTTTGAATACGACTGACGTCTGTCACTATATCACTTTATTTGCTGATAACTCGAATGTTTAGCCGTGTAGAATGAGATCGGCTCGGCAATTTATAAGGCGCTCAAATGCTACTCTTAAAAGTAAGGGTTTAACCATGAGGGTCTTTTTATGAGCTACCAACACATCTTAGTCGCCATCGACTTATCTGAAGACAGTAAGATTTTGATCGATAAAGCCGTCAGCTTGGCAAAGCCACTCGACGCTGCGGTCTCTTTCATCCATATTGACGTGAATTATGCCGAGCTCTATACCGGACTGATTGATATCAACCTTGCGGAAACCCAACACCAGAACATAGAAACGTCACAAAAGCAGCTACAAGCACTGGCCGACCATGCTGAGTATCCAATCAAACATACGCTAGTTGGCAGTGGTGATTTAAGTGGCGAGCTGCAACAAGCAATCAAAGAGCTGGAAGTGGATATGTTAGTGTGTGGTCATCACCAAGACTTCTGGAGCAAGCTATTATCGAGCACACGACAATTGATCAATAGTTCTCCGGTCGATTTATTAGTGGTGCCGCTTAAGGAAGATTAAGCCAGACAAAAGCAACAGGGCGAGCCAATTGGCTCGCCCTGTTTGTATTTGGTGCGATTAATGCAGGGCTTGTCTCGGCGCTTGCGCTAACTCGAAAGGTTTGAGTGTTAGCTGCTGCTGAAGCTTTTGGCTACGCTTCTCTACTTTGGCCAGTTTCTTAAGTAGTTTTTGCTGCTTCTTCAACGACTTCTTAATCTTCTTCAGCTGCTTATTTTGCTTTTTCAGTGCCTTTTTCTCCGCCTTGTCTGCCTTTTGACCCTTGCTTGCCTTGATGGTCTCAACGGGCTTAGACGTTTGCTCTGTTACTTCTGTTGGTACCAATCGTACCGCTGATTGAGGATTTGCCACAGCATGAGCTAAGGAGTGATTTGGAAGACTGGCAGGCTTACATAAACGGGTTTTGTCATTCGCCGCACGGCTACATGAGTGGCACACAAACTTTGGTGCAGCCACCACCTGATGGATAGTGCCCAACTCCGCTGCGATGTCGCGACGATTATATTTACACAAGCGCTTAGTCATACCACTCTCCAAGCCATTAACCCATTTATCGTCACATGTACTGATAACGATTCGTGTTTAGATATATCGCTTTATTGAGTGAATAGCAAGCAGAGTTTGCTAAGCGTTTGATTGTTGTTATTAGGGCGTGTTGACCTTTCGAGGCCAAATTTTGTTCAATCTAGATGGGTTCTGAGCAAGGAATGAGGAACGTAGCATAGTTATTCTATGTAAGAGACGAATGACGCAGCGCAGGAGCCATCTAGATGAACCCTACGGGCAGTGTTTGTCAGCCCTTTCTCCTGCGTTATCGCATATTTGTATAGAATGACTATACTGCATATGCGCTGCCTTGGATAAAGAGCTGACAAACGCTGCAAAATTGACCTCGAAAGGTCAACACGCCCTAGGTCTGTCTATTCGGTCATGGAGGCGTTGACGTAAACGTCAAAACGATTCTTTTTGGTTTCGATAGCCATAGTGGGTTTCTCACCATCGAGCCATTGTGCATAGTCAGGACGTTTTACCACGACGCGTTTAGTCGCAAGCTTAAGCGCTGGACTTAGCAAGCCATCGGCATCAGTATCTGCGCCGACCAAAGATTGGAAAACACGCATCTCCTTTTTCACCAAGGCTGATTTCTTTTTGTTTTCTGGGTGCGGGTACATTGGATCAAGATACACCACGTCAGGGCGTTCAAATCCTTGCTGCTCTGAAAGCGACTCCAGCGCATTCAAACTGCTTGCGTGCAGCAGTGACATGCGTTGCCCTACCCAAGCGCCAATTTCTGGATCTTGCTTGGCACGCTCTAAGCCATCATCTAGTAGCGCCGCCACCACAGGGTTACGCTCAATCATCTGCACTTTACAACCTAAAGACGCCAAAACAAACGCATCACGGCCAAGCCCTGCTGTGCCATCAAGTACTGTCGGTGTCGCCCCTTTGTTCAAGCCCGCAGCTTTGGCAATCGCTTGGCCTTTGCCGCCACCAAATTTGCGCCGATGCCCCGCCGCACCACCCACTAAGTCGACAAAAATCGCCCCGAGCTTTGGTTCATCCAACTTACGTAACTCCAACTGCTGCTCAGTCAGCACTAAGCCAAACAGTGAGCTTTCGTCGTGGCTTAGTTGCCAACGCTCGGCCAATGCATCAAGAGTCGCATGTTGGTGTGGGTTTTCGCAAATAAGTTGGATTTGCACCGTGTTCTCCGGGTTAAGTGTGGCTTACGGGCGACAGTGTAATCATTTCTCGCCTTGGGATAAATCACCAACTGGTGTTTCTCCCCCATTCAATTGTAGACTGAGCACTTGAAGCCTTAACCGAGCAAGCGGAATGCAGACCACTCAACCTCGCCTAGACGACCTAGACAAAGCTATTCTTAAAGCCTTAATGAACGATGCGCGAACACCCTATGCGGAGATGGCTAAGCAGTTCAATGTCAGTCCTGCCACCATTCACGTGCGAATCGAGAAGATGAAATCGGCCGATATCATTGAAGGCACGGAAGTTATAGTGAATACCAAGAAGCTTGGCTATGACGTGTGCTGTTTTATCGGCATCAATTTGAATGCGGCGAGGGATTATCACTCGGCACTGGAAAAGCTCAATGCCTTGGATGAAGTCGTTGAGGCTTACTACACCACGGGCGCTTACAATATTTTTGTCAAACTGATGTGCCGCTCGATTGAAGAGTTGCAATTTGTGCTGATTGATAAGCTGCAGGCGATTGATGAAGTACAATCAACGGAGACGTTGATTTCATTGCAGAATCCGATTAATCGGAATGTGAATCCTTAATCGGACGCTGCGCTAGCGGCTAACGGTAAACGGCACACGGAAGAATCTCCGCCGCCGTTTACCGTTTACCGTTTACCGTTTACCGAAATTAAACGCTGATTCCTGAGTGACGCAGCAACGCATCAATCTGTGGCTCACGGCCTCGGAAACGCTTGAATAGCTCCATTGGCTCTTCGCTGCCGCCCATTTCTAGGATGTTGTTTAGGAAGCTCTTACCAGTGTCTTGGTTAAAGATGCCTTCTTCTTCAAAGCGTGAAAATGCGTCTGAAGAGAGTACCTCAGCCCAAAGATAGCTGTAGTAACCCGCAGCATAACCACCAGCAAAGATGTGGCCGAAACTGTGAGAGAAGCGGTTCCATTCAATACTTGGTAGTACTGCAACTTTCGACTTCACTTCTGTTAAGGTTTCGAGCACTTTTGCGCCCACTTCTGGGTCGTAATCAGTGTGTAGAGTGAAATCAAACAGTCCGAACTCAAGCTGGCGCAAAATAGACATCGCCGATTGGAAATTCTTCGCCGCTAGCATTTTATCTAGCATCTCTTTTGGCAGAGCTTCACCGCTCTCATAGTGGCCTGAAATAAAGCTCAACGCCTCTTCTTCCCAACACCAGTTTTCTAAAAACTGACTTGGCAGCTCAACCGCATCCCATGGCACGCCATTAATGCCCGACACCGACGGAACATCGATTTGGGTAAGCATGTGGTGGATACCGTGGCCAGTTTCGTGGAAAAGCGTTACAACTTCATCGTGGGTAAATAGAGCAGGCTTATCCCCAACAGGCTTGTTGAAGTTACAAGTCAGGTACGCCACAGGCGTTTGCAGCTCACCTGATTCGGTAGTGCGACGAACTCGACACTCATCCATCCATGCGCCGCCACGTTTATGTTCGCGAGCGTATAGGTCTAGGTAAAAGCTGCCACGTAGAGTGTTATTGGCATCAAAAATATCGAAGAAACGTACCGACTCATGCCACACATCCACGTCATTACGCTCTTGTACTGACATACCAAATACACGCTTAAGGACCTCAAATAGGCCAGATACCACGGTACTTTCCGGGAAATAAGGGCGTAGCTCTTCATCAGAGAATTTGAATAGCTGCTGTTTCTGCTTCTCGCTGTAGTAACCGATGTCCCACAGGTTCAACTCGCTCACGCCATGTTCAGCTTGAGCAAATTTGCGCAGCTCTTCTACCTCGCGCTCGCCTTGCGGCTTAGCTTTAGTCGCGAGATCGTTCAAGAAACCTAAAACCTGTTGCGGCTCTTGCGCCATCTTAGTGGCTAGAGATTTCTCACTGTAGTTAGCAAAGCCTAACAGACGAGCAATTTCATGACGCAGTTTAAGTTTTTCAGCGATAAGCTCGGTGTTATCCCACTTACCTGCATTTGGACCACGATCAGAGGCGCGGGTCACGTACGCTTCGTACATCTCTTTACGCAACTCTTGGCTGTCTGCGTATGTCATCACTGGGATGTAAGACGGCATTTCTAGGGTAAGCAGCCAACCATCGAGCTCTTTAGCTTCAGCAGCAGCTTTAGCGGCGGCCATGGCAGATTCTGGCAGGCCAGCAAGTTGTGCTTGGTCGGTAATATGCTTGGTCCAGCCCATAGTGGCATCAAGTACATTATTAGAAAACGTTGAGCCTAGCTCAGACATACGCTTACTGATTTCGCCATAGCGCTTTTGTTCACTCGCAGCGAGGCCAATGCCCGAAAGTTCAAAATCACGCAGTGCGTCGGTGATGGTTTTCTTTTGCGCTTGAGAAAGCGTGGCAAACTCATCGGAAGCCTTGATGGTCTTGTATGCCTCGTAAAGCGCTTTATGCTGACCGACCCAAGTGCCGTATTCAGATAGCATCGGCAAGCAGCTTTCGTACGCTTCACGCAGCTCATCACTGTTCATCACCGAGTTTAGGTGGCTCACAGGCGACCATGCTCGGCTGAGCTTGTCATCAATTTCTGCCAGTGGTGCACAGACACTCTCCCAGCTAGGAGTGACATCTGGCTGAGTCACTTTCTCTACCATAGCTCGGCAATCGTTAATGATGGCTTCAATCGCTGGGTGTACGTGTTCAGGTTTGATCTGTGAGAACGACGGTAAGTCAGTGATAGTAAGTAGAGGGTTAGACATCAGCAGTTCCTTTTGAAAGAGGTTGATTCCTTCATTAAATGTAGCCTGTGAGACTAAAAATCAATAGCAAACTCAAAAACTAACCCCAGATTGAGTGTTACAAAGCGTTTTTTGCGGGCGAATATTACCTAAATCTCAGCCTAGATTGTTATACTGCTCTGATTGGGTTGTCCCCTAATCAAATTCGAGAGAGTATCGTGCTTAGTTACCGACACAGTTTCCATGCTGGCAACCACGCAGATGTGGTGAAGCATATTGTTCAATCCCTGATCCTCAATGCACTTGGGCAAAAAGATAAGCCGTATGTTTACCATGACACCCACTCAGGTGTTGGCCGCTACGACCTGACCCATGAGTGGTCAGAAAAAACAGGGGAATACAAACAGGGCATCGCTCGTGTTTGGGCACAAAACGATATTCCACAGGACATACAAAGCTACCTTGCGGCAATTGAGACTCTTAATGAAGGCAAGGAGCTGCGCTACTACCCAGGCTCTCCTCGTGTTGCTCGTGCTCACCTACGCAAGCAAGACCGCATGGTTCTGACCGAACTGCACCCAAGCGATCATCCTTTGCTTGAGCAAGAGTTTCACCGTGACCGCCAAGTTAAGATCTACAAAGAAGATGGTTTCCAACGCCTCAAAGCGAGCTTGCCTCCTAAAGAGCGCCGCGGTCTAGTGCTGATTGACCCACCTTATGAGCTAGCAAAAGAGTACCGAGATGTGGTGCGTGCGATCGCACAAAGCCATAAACGCTGGGCCACAGGTATATATGCTATCTGGTACCCAGTGGTCAATCGCCACGACATCGACGACATGTTGCAAGGATTAGAAAAGCTGGGTATTCGCAAAATTCTTCAAATCGAGCTCGGTGTATCGCCAGATACCAATGAGCGTGGTATGACCGCATCAGGCATGATTGTGATTAACCCGCCATGGAAGCTTGAGCAGCAAATGAGTACCATCTTGCCGTTCTTGAAAGAAGCAATTGCACCAGCCACCGGTCACTTTAAGGTGGAATGGATCGTTCCGGAATAAGGTATGTAAATCCCTACCTTTAAAAATCGCTCAACAGATAGAATATTAGAGAGCTAGAAGCTCAGAAAAAATTAAAAAAATAACGGAGAAAGTTATGTCTAATCATTTTGATTACATTTGTATCGGCGGCGGTAGCGGCGGTATTGCATCAGCAAACCGTGCAGCAATGCATGGCGCTAAAGTGGCATTGATTGAAGCGCAAGACCTTGGCGGTACTTGTGTAAACGTAGGTTGTGTACCTAAGAAAGTGATGTGGCACGGCGCTCAAATTGCTGAAGCGATGCACCTATACGCCAAAGACTACGGCTTTGATGTCGATGTAAAAGGCTTTGATTGGGGCAAGCTGGTTGAAAGCCGTCAAGCATACATTGGTCGAATCCACCAAGCGTATGACCGAGTACTTGGCAACAACAAGATCAACGTGATTAAAGGCTTTGCTAAGTTTGTCGATGCCAACACAGTTGAAGTTAATGGTGAACACTACACCGCTGACCACATTCTTATTGCTGTTGGTGGTCGTCCAACCATCCCAAATATTCCGGGTGCCGAGTACGGTATCGATTCAAACGGTTTCTTTGAGCTAAACGAGCAACCTAAGCGTGTTGCTGTCATTGGTGCGGGCTACATCGCAGTTGAAATCGCAGGGGTGCTTCATGCACTAGGTACAGAAACCCACCTATTCTGTCGTAAAGAATCGCCACTACGTAGCTTTGACCCACTGATCATCGAAACCTTGGTTGAAGTGATGAACACCGAAGGCCCTACGCTACATACTCACTCTGTACCAAAAGAAGTGGTGAAAGAAGCGGACGGTAGCCTGACTCTGCACCTAGAAAATGGTGAGAGCCAAAACGTTGATACCCTAATTTGGGCGATCGGCCGTCACCCAGCAACTGACGCGATCAACCTTGCCGCAACAGGTGTTGAAACTAACGACAAAGGCTACATCAAAGTCGATGAGTTCCAACAAACCAACGTTGAAGGCATCTACTGTGTGGGCGATATCATGGAAGGTGGCATCGAGCTTACCCCTGTGGCAGTAAAAGCAGGTCGTCAGCTTTCTGAGCGCCTATTCAACGGTCAAACCAACGCTAAAATGGACTACAAACTGGTTCCGACCGTGGTATTTAGCCACCCACCAATCGGCACTATTGGTCTAACCGAACCTGAAGCTATCGCTCAATACGGCGAAGAGAACGTTAAAGTGTATAAGTCTGGCTTTACTGCGATGTACACCGCTGTCACTTCAAACCGTCAGCCATGTAAGATGAAGCTGGTATGTGCTGGCCCTGAAGAGACCGTAGTCGGCCTACACGGTATTGGCTTTACAGTGGATGAAATGATCCAAGGCTTTGGTGTAGCAATGAAGATGGGTGCAACCAAAGCAGACTTCGATAGCGTAGTCGCAATTCACCCAACGGGTTCTGAAGAATTCGTGACGATGCGATAAACTTCACTCCATCCGAATCAAGCCCGGCAGTGTCCGGGCTTTTTATTGCCCATTTATACCCAACGAAAGACAGTAAACTACCGCCAATGAATAAGTTTTTAAAACCAGTCATTTTGACGTCTGCACTTATTAGTTCCATGAGTTACGCCAACGATAGCCTCACCACCTATGGCGATATCGCTCAGATTGGTATTCCTTTGACCGCAGGGGCTATCTCTTTATACAAAGGGGACAATGAAGGCTTTATTCAATTGGCAGAAGGTGCGCTTTACACTGCCATTGCCACCCATGCACTCAAGTTTACCGTCAATGCGGAAAGACCAAATGGTGGTGACCACTCCTTCCCATCAGGCCATACTT
The DNA here is from genome assembly GCF_023716565.1 of Vibrio sp. SCSIO 43136. Taxonomy (NCBI): domain Bacteria; kingdom Pseudomonadati; phylum Pseudomonadota; class Gammaproteobacteria; order Vibrionales; family Vibrionaceae; genus Vibrio; species Vibrio sp. SCSIO 43136. Next base: position 3,078,500 of record NZ_CP071848.1, read on the forward strand.
CGGCGGCGACTCAAGGTGCGGCTTATCTGCAATTTCGCTATGGTGCTGCCTACGGTATCCCTGCCTATGCGGCAGCGGCGTTAGTGGGTTATTCACGTGTGGAAGGGGAATATCACCACTGGCGAGATGTCATTGCAGGCATGGCGCTCGCAACAGGTATTCAATACATGGTGACCGAGCAAGGCTACTCAATCACGGTTTCACCCTACTTTGATAAAAAAGAGAGCGGCTTAACCGCTCAACTTCGTTTTTAAGGCTGGATGCACAAAACATTCAGTAAAGACGAGCCTTTCAGTTGGGTCACTTTACCGCTGGTAAAGAAGCCCTTCTGCTCCATGCCCCAATACGGCAGATGCACCGGCCATTTATTTTTGGACAGTTCTTCGGTTTGCAATATCGCTTGCCACTCATCGTGATTGGCAAGGCGCATACCTAACTTCTTACACACGCCAAGCGCACTGCTGTAACTCATACGGTTCCACGGCTTGTCATGTTCCATATAGAAGGTATCACTGCCATCATTAACGTAAGGCACCACATAAGTGTGTTGGTTTAACTGAGCTTTGCGTCGAACCTCTATATTGCCCGTTGAGGTAACTTTAGGTGCGCTATTGAGCCCTGTGGTAGCGACAGGTGCGGGTTCTGGCTTAGGTTGTGGTTTTGCCGCAGGCTTTGGCTGCTGAGCTTTAGCCGCAGGCACCGTGGCACTCATCGCAGGGGCAGGTTTGGCTTTAGCTGGCGCCGCTGGTTTTGGTGCTTGCGCAGCAGGTTGTGCACTTGGCGCTGCTGCAACCTTTACTTCACGGATAAAGGCATCATTGTATTTAGCCAAAGTGATTATCATGCGCCAATCTTTCTTGGCTGCTCGGTAATTCTCGTATGGACCGATCAGGCAGCGGTAACCTCTTGCCTCTTTTTTCATCCAAACGTCAGAAGTGATTTCTCGATACAAGCCTTTGGCCTCAGTCAGTGGCATCGGCTTGTCCAATATTCCACACTGGACCCAAAACATGTTTTCAGGGTTGGTTGGCTTCTTATTGCCCCATAAGCCATCACCAATTGGGCAATCTGCGCTAAGCATGGGCAGTTCTTTACTCGATGCCTGAGTCGCATCACAAATATAGTCTTCAGCCATTACGGTCGTCACTGGCAACATCATTGTCAATGTAAGCGCCAATACAGCAGCACGTACCGTCATTTTTCCGTCCATAGTTCCTCTCCGAGCCCAATACCCAGTGTATTGAATGCAAAAAAAGAGCCGAAAATTTCGACTCTTTAGTTTAGGAATATTTATGATTAAAAATCAATCGCTTTGGATCACCCTTTGTAAATCTTAGGGTTGAATACGTCACGTAGCCAGTCACCGAGCAGGTTAATCACCAACACCAGCGCCACCAACACGAAACCTGGGAAAGCAGTAATCCACCAAGCGCCAGAGAAGATGTAGTTAAAACCAATACTGATCAGTGCACCAAGCGAAGGCTGATCGACAGGCAAACCAAGACCAAGGAACGACAGCGCTGCCTCAGACATGATGGCGTTAGCTACCTGCACTGTCGAGATAACCAAGATCGGTGACAGACAGTTAGGCAAGATGTGGCGGAACATGATACGAGGTGCTTTAAAGCCCATCACACGAGCTGCTTCAACGTACTCTTTTTTCTTCTCAGCCAGTACCGAGGCACGCACGGTACGAGCGTATTGAGGCCACTCAGCCACACCGATAATCACCACCAGCATTACCACCGCATACTGGGCATAGAAATCACTGCCAAAGCTGGCTTTAAAGATAGCCGAGACGATGATTGCTACCATCATGGTCGAGAACGACAATTGCACATCGGCAAAACGCATCAAGAAACTGTCCACTCGACCACCGAAGTAACCTGCTGACAGACCAATGATGATGCCTAAAAACAGCTGCAAACCCACTGCCAAGAAGCCGATGGTCAGTGATAAGCGAGAGCCATAAAGAATGGTCGAGAAAATATCACGGCCCTGTTCATCGGTGCCAAGCAAGAATCTCTCGTCACCATCTTCCATCCAAGAAGGAGGCAACTCTGAGTCCATGATATCGATGGAAGCCAAGTCATACGGGTCAGATGGTGCAATCAGTGGCGCCGCCAGCGACATCACCAAGAACATCATAAACACCGAAAAAGAGAACATCGCCACTTTGTCTTTTTTGAAATAGTAGAGAAAGTCCGACTGTTTAAATCGCTCCCAACGAGAAGGAGCGGTTGCGGTTGTTGTGTTCATATTAAGCTCCTTTACCCGTTAGGTTCACGGTTGGGTTGATCAATCCATACAGTAGGTCGACGATGGTGTTGGTCACCACGAAAATCAGGCCAACAAAAATCACGTAAGCGGTGATAAGTGGCGTGTCGACTCGGTTGATCGCCTCAAGGAACAAAAAGCCAGTACCTGGCCATTGGAATACGGTCTCAGTCAAAATGGTGTAAGCCACCATGGTACCGATTTGAACACCACCAACCGTCAACACTGGAAGCATGGTATTTTTCAGTGCGTGCTGGTAGTGAATTTTATTGGTCGCAAGGCCCTTTGCTTTACCGAACTTGATGTATTCTGAGCTCAGCACTTCAAGCATTTCAGAGCGTACTAAGCGGATAAACAGAGGCAGCATAATAGAAGCCAGAGAAATACATGGCAGTACCAAGTGCGCTAGGCCATCAAGGGTAAAGAAGCCAGAATCCCATCCCAGAACGTTAGCGGTCTCCCCTCGCCCATAGGAAGGCAACCATCCAAGCTCGATGGAGAAAACGTACATCAACATGATGGCGGTTAAGAAAACAGGAATGGAGATACCAATACTACTGCCTGCCATCACGATTTTGGTGAAGACACTCTTTGGATGAATCGCCGAATAAACCCCAAGCGGGATTGAGCAGACAATGATAATAATTGATGCGCCAAACACTAATTCAAGCGTGGCGACCAGCTTGCTGAGGATCACCTCAACGGCCGGCTTTTTGAAGAAGTAAGATGTACCTAAATCGCCCTGTACGGCAGCGCCGACAAAACGAGAGTATTTGGTGATGAATGGGTCGTTAAGACCAAGCTCGTCGCGCAATGCCTGACGCTCTGCCTCAGAAACCGACTGGCCCACTAACTCACGCAGCGGATCCCCTAGGTTGTCCTGAATAGCAAACGCCACCAAACTGATCACAAACATCACTATCAGTGCCTGAAACAGGCGCTTGACCAGAAACGTAAACATTCCCTGCCCCTTTTATAACTTTCCATAGTTTTCAGTCTTAAAAATGGCACCTAACCCGACTGAAACAAGGTTAAGCACCGAAATTGTAACCGTAGTTACCAGCGCTGCCCGCAAGCAGGCAGCGCTTTACATAACTTACTCAGAAACCACTAGGTCACCGAAGTAAGGGAAGTTCATACCGTTAACGATTGGACCGATGTTAACGTTGCTCTTCGCAGCCCATGAAGGATCCTGCCAGTGTAGAGGAACGAACGCCGCTTCATCGTATAGCGTTGCTTCAACTTGCTTCAGCATAGTGCTACGTTTCGCTAGATCCGTTTCAGTGTTTGAAGCATTCACTAGCTTGTCCACTTCTGCGTTACCGTAATGACCACAGTTGTACTGACCTTTACCTGTTTCAGAGTCACGAGTCATCGCTAGGAACTCAGTGAAGTTCGCTGAATCTTCAGTATCTGGGTGCCAACCGATCATTAGCATGTCCGCAGCACACTTATCGAACTCAGGCCAGTATTGCGCTTTAGGCATTGTCTTCAGGTCAACCTTGATACCAATCTTAGAAAGCATTGCCGCAGCCGCTTGAGCGATCTTGTCATCGTTCACGTAACGGTTGTTTGGCGCCATCATCGATAGGTTAAAGCCATTCTCGTAACCCGCTTCTTTCATCAGAGCTTTCGCTTTCTTCAGGTCAAAACGTGGTTTCAGATCTTCGTTGTAGCCTGCGTAACCCACTGGGCTCTGTTGAGCCGCTGGCGTTGCCGCACCTTTCATGATCTTCTTAGCAATACCTTCGTTGTTGATTGCGTAAACGATCGCTTGGCGAACACGCACATCTTTCAACGCTTCATTGCTGTTTTGGTTCATTTGGAAAGTGATAACACGTGTACCCGGCATAGTGTACAGGTCAGCGTCTTTCGCTTTTTCGATACGGTTGTAGTCGTTTGGTGCCACTGGAGCAATCATATCTACGTCACCAGAAAGAAGTGCTGCAACACGCGTTGCGTCTTCTTTGATTGGCACTAGAGTGATTTTGTCTACGTTACCTTTGCCTGCATCCCAGTAACCGTCAAAACGCTCAAATACTACCTTAACGCCTTGCTCACGCTCAGTGATGGTGTATGCACCCGTACCAGAAGCGTTAGTCGATGCGAACGAGTTACCGTGCTTAACGATTTCGCCTTTGTCTTTACCCGCAGCGTCTGTGCCAGAGTAGAACTTGCTGTCCATTGGGAAGATGTAAGTTGCAACGTTTTCTACCAATGGGTAAGTGCCATCTGTTTTCACTTCAACCGTGTAGTCATCCACTTTGGTCAGTGAAACTAGAGGAGCGAAGATGCCTTTAAAGTCTGGAGAGCTCTTCAGACGGTCGAATGTCCAAACGACATCGTCTGCAGTGAAGTCATTACCTGAGTGGAACTTAACGCCTTTACGTAGATTGAAACGCATAGTTTCGTTATCGACACGTTCCCAAGACTCAGCTAGACGTGGTTCAAATTCCATTTTTTGGTTAAAACGAACAAGTGGATCAAACACCATGTGAGACATTTGCATCGTACCACCAGATAGCTGCTCTTGCGGGTCCAGTGATACTGGGTCTGCATCGTAAGCAACGGTGATATCTGCTGCAGCTACTGAAGCGCTAAGCCCTGCTGCCATTAGCGCCATAGCTAATTTGCTTTTCATGGTTTTCATTGCATAACTCCTTATGCGGGAATCCAAATCCCTAGTTGTTGTATTTGTCTGTGTTGTTTTTCTTATCGGCTTACGCCGTTTTTACGTCTTCTCGTAGGCCAGTAAACTCCGGCATTAGAGAAATCAGCTGCTTACTGTACTCATGCTGAGGATCAGTAAACAATTGCTCGGTCGGAGCCACTTCGAGTAGTGTCCCCATCTGCATGACACCAATGCGATCACACATCTGACGTATTACCGGCAAGTCGTGGCTGATAAACAACATCGTCAGGTTGAGCTCGTCCTGGAGATCTTTGAGCAAGTTAAGGATTTGCGCTTGAACTGACACATCAAGTGCCGAGGTTGGTTCATCACAAATCAAAAGTCGTGGGCGGGTAGCTAGCGCACGTGCGATAGAAATACGCTGACGCTGGCCTCCTGAGAATTCGTGCGGATATTTGACGCCAGCCATTTTCCCTAAACCAACGTGATCCAACAGATCATGTACGATCTGACGGGTTTCATTCTCATTAGCGGTCAGTTTGTGGAAACGGATCGGCTCTGCGATGATATCGAAGATCTTCATTCGAGGGTTCATCGAGGTATAAGGGTTCTGGAACACCATCTGCATCTGGCGACGCAATGGACGACGCTCTTTTTCAGATTTAAGTGAAGTGAGATCAATGCCTTCAAAAGTGACCTTACCTGAGTTTGGCTCATAAAGGCCAGCAATGACACGGGCAATGGTAGATTTACCAGAACCAGATTCGCCCACCAAACCAAAGGTTTCCCCTTCAAATACTTCAAAGCTAACGTTATTTGACGCTTGCACGTACTCACGGCGGCTTTCAAACAGAGAATCTTTGGTAACAAAGCGAAGATTGACGTTTTCCACGTTAAGCAACGGGCCAGTGTAATCACGGTGGTCTTGGCTTTGACCTAACCAGTGATTTTTCACATCCAGCGGTTCCATCTCATGCGCTTCTTCGATATAGCTCACCAGCGGGAATCGGTCGAGTTTGATGTCTGAGCGAGGTACCGCTGAAATCAAGCTACGAGTGTATGAGTGCTCTGGTGTACCCAGCACTTTTGCTGTTGGGCCAAACTCCACCAGGTCACCACGATACATCACGGCCACTCGGTCAGTGACGTTAGAAACCACACCCATGTCGTGCGTTACCAACATACAACCGACATTTTTTTCAATACATAGGTCGCGAATCAGTTTCAAGATCTGGTCTTGAATCGACACATCTAGAGCGGTTGTTGGTTCATCAGCAATGATCAGATCAGGCTCACCCGCTAGTGCAATTGCAATCACCACACGTTGGCGCATACCACCAGAAAATTGGTGCGGGAACTGTTTTAGGCGGTTTTCGGGTTGAGGAATACCCACTTGCTTCATTAACGCAAGTGAACGATCGTAAGCTTCTTGATCGCTGACCTTCATGTTGGCATGAATGGTCTCTTTAAGCTGGTGCTCAACCGTAAACAAAGGGTTTAGAGAGGTCATTGGATCTTGGAAGATAAATCCAATTTTGGAGCCACGTACTTTACGCATCTGCTCAGTACCTAGACCCGAGATTTTTTCCCCGTCGAGGAAAACTTCCCCGTCGGCAATCAAGCCAGGAGGGCTCAGTAGGTCGATGACCGCATTACCCACGGTCGACTTACCTGCACCAGACTCACCTACCACACCAACGATTTCACCACGTTCAATATTAAACGAAAGTGACTTAACGGCGGCGTGTACCCCGTGGCGAGACGGGTATTCGATTCGAAGATTTTTAACTTCTAATAGTGACATTAACCAGACCTCTACTGCTTTGGCAGCTTTCTGCCCTGTCTGTAAATTGAATCCATTCAACGTCAGAGAACAATCTGACAAAAAATTAGCCAGCCAACAATTTGGCAAATCTTTCACAGAAAAGCAACAATCAAAGCATAAAAAATCGTCACCCACACAATCTAAAGCACAAAGACTGCATAATAATGCAGCATTTAAGTTGATCTAAACTAGTGATATAGCCACTATCACTAGTAATATGCTCTAAATACGCAGGAATAAACCAGATAAAGAGGAGGAATGAACAAAGTTATCAGTAATTAATACTTATATAATTATTCACAAGTTGTTAGTTACAATACGACAACATCCACCAGTGGCACGCCAATTTTCTAGTCAATAGCACTGATCAAGTCGTAATAAATCAGCACATAACACCACAGACCAGTGCAATATAACGAGCACTTATCCATAGATAACTCTGAATTGTTCAATGTTCCATCACCCCATAAAAAGGTAGCAGGAGAAAATGTTCCAAGACGAACAATCTTTCGCTTTGATAACTAGCGCGGGTTTTTATGCTGGCAGCAAGTTGGAAGTTTCGGGCACGTCACGGAAATGGTTAAGGGGGATGTAAGGGGTTTTGAAGGTGAGACGAGAAACGGGAAACGGGAAACGGGAAACGGGAAACGGGAAACGGGAAACGGGAAACGGGAAACGGGAAACGGGAAACGGGAAACGGGAAACGGGAAACGGGAAACGGGAAACGGGAAACGGGAAACGGGAAACGCTATCCAATATGAATTTTAGGGCGAGTAAGTCAAGAACTCGATGGATATCTTGCCCTGCCTTTTACCGTTAGCAATGCAGAGCATGGCGTCCTTTTCCCTTTTACCGAAATACGAAAAAGCCCCAGCGATTGCTGAGGCTATTAAACGCAAAAAAGCCTCGTCATTCGACGAGGCTTTAAATGATGGTCGGTGAAGAGGGATTCGAACCCCCGACCCTCTGGTCCCAAACCAGATGCGCTACCAAGCTGCGCTATTCACCGACTTGTGTTTTATCTTAACCTAAATTAAGAATGGAAGCTAAAGCTACCTAATTAATGGGGTGGCTAACGAGATTCGAACTCGCGACCACCGGAATCACAATCCAGGGCTCTACCAACTGAGCTATAGCCACCACTAATTTTTTATATAACCGCCTAAGCGACTATTGAAATAGTGGTCGGTGAAGAGGGATTCGATGGTCCGGCATTCCGGCCCCCGACTCTGTGCTCTCTTTACCAACACAATCATGTTTATTAAACACGATTTAAAATGATGGTCGGTGAAGAGGGATTCGAACCCCCGACCCTCTGGTCCCAAACCAGATGCGCTACCAAGCTGCGCTATTCACCGACTTATGTTTTATCCTGACCCGAAATCAAGATGGGAAGCAAACGCTACCGAAATAATGGGGTGGCTAACGAGATTCGAACTCGCGACCACCGGAATCACAATCCAGGGCTCTACCAACTGAGCTATAGCCACCACTATTTTTTACCGATATTTCCTCCAGGCTTATGGCGCGCCCGAAAGGATTCGAACCTTCGACCTTTGGCTCCGGAGGCCAACGCTCTATCCAGCTGAGCTACGGGCGCATGCCCTATCGGCGGAGTGGAATAATACGGATATCACACTATGCCGTCTAGTGTTTTTTTCAACTTTTTTATCGTTTGTTGTCTTTTTCAGCAGTTAGGATGTGATAAAGCCCCTGTAAGAGCGATCTTGTGGTTTATTGCAACAAGCCAACAAGCTATAATCACGCAATATTTACAATGATTTAACAGCTGATTTTCGGCTGGTTATCATATAGCACCTTCTAATTAATCAAATACGGCTGGATGCCAACGCAGATTGGTAAAAATCGCCTGGGAATGTAAGTGAGTTTATGGATATGTCTCGATTCGGAATCGGCCTAATGGCTGCAGCGCTAACTTTTTCAAGTGCTTCTTTTGCTTCTTCAGTAAGCCAAGAAGAATATGACGCTATCGCAGAACGCATCAAACCTGTGGGTCAAGTTTACTTGGCGGGTGCTGAGCCAGTGTCGAATGAACCAGCAGAGCCGCGTGATGGCGCTACGGTTTACAACACTTTCTGTACAGCCTGTCACACCTCTGGCGTGAGTGGCGCACCGATCAAAGGTGACGCAGACCAGTGGGCCCCTCGTTTGGCTCAAGGTATGGATGTCGTGACTGACCACGCAATCAATGGCTTTAACGCAATGCCAGCAAAAGGTTCTTGTATGGATTGTAGCGACGATGAAATCATCGCAGCCATTGAACACATGATTGAAGGTCTATAATAGAGGCTTTCCTCTATATACCCTCTTATATATAAAGAAGGCTTGGTGTTCTCACCAAGCCTTCTTTTATTACCTATTACTTTTTATTAAACATTGAACGGATATTGGCAATGTGCGCCTGCCCTTTAGCCATTCGCTCTTCCGCTGACACTGGCTTTTTGGTTAGCTCCCACTCGACATCATCATGGGGCAACTCATCAAGAAATCGACTTTGGGTGGGTTTGATCAGTTCACCAAACTGGCGGCGTTCACGACAACGAGTAAAGGTGAGCTCTTTTTGCGCTCGGGTGATGCCTACATACATTAAGCGGCGTTCTTCCTCGACGTTCTCTTCATCAATACTGGTTTGGTGCGGCAATATGCCTTCTTCGGTACCAATAAGATAAACGTAAGGAAACTCAAGACCTTTTGAAGCATGCAAAGTCATCAGCTGCACTTGGTCAGCATCATCGTCATCTTCACCTCGCTCCATCATGTCTCTTAGCGTCAGGCGCTGCACCACTTCTTTGAGCGTCTTCTCTTCTTTGTCATAGTTATCGCCTTCAAGGTCTGCCACTATCCAACTGTAGAGATCCGAGACGTTTTTCATTCGCATCTCAGCCGCTTTCGGACTCGATGAAGTCTCATACAGCCAATCTTCGTAGTTGATGTCACGTACTAACGCACGCACTGCATCAACAGTATTACCACGCTCAGCGTTATCGGCAATGGCGACAATCCACTGAGTAAAGCGGCGTAAGTTGTCTAAACCTCGTCCCGACAAATGTTGCTCTAGGCCCAGCTCAAAGCTGGCCTCAAACAAACTTTTGCCCCGCATATTGGCGTAATTACCAAGTTTCTCTAGAGTGGCAGGCCCTATCTCACGACGTGGTGTATTAACAATGCGCAAGAATGCGTTGTCATCATCAGGGTTCACCAATACTCGCAAGTAAGCCATGATGTCTTTGATTTCGGCGCGAGCAAAAAACGAGGTACCACCTGAGATTTTGTAAGGCACTCGGTTTTGCATCAATGACTTTTCAATCAAGCGCGATTGGTGATTGCCTCGATATAAGATGGCGTAATCTTTATATTCGGTGCGGTTGAGGAATTTGTGGGCGATCAGTTCACCGGTGACTCGCTCTGCTTCATTGGTCTCATCTTTTGCCACCAACAACTTGAGCTTTTCCCCATCAGGAAGCTCTGAAAACAGTGTTTTTTCAAACACGTGAGGGTTGTTGGCAATCAAAATGTTAGCCGCTCTCAAGATACGACTAGTAGAGCGGTAGTTTTGTTCAAGCTTAATCACTTTCAACTGGGGGAAATCTTGGCTCAGCAACACCAAGTTTTGCGGCTTGGCGCCTCGCCACGAATAGATAGACTGATCGTCATCACCAACTACGGTCAAACGAGCACGCTCTCCCACCAGCAGTTTAACCAACTCGTACTGACTGGTGTTGGTATCTTGATACTCATCCACCAACAGGTAGCGAATCTTGCTTTGCCAGCGCAGACGTACTTCTTCATTAGTCTTGAGCAGCAATACCGGCATCGCAATTAAGTCATCAAAATCGAGCGCATTATAGGCCTTCATCTGGTTTTGATATTGTTCAAAACAAAATGCAAATAGCTGCTCTTTTTCGCCTTTCGCCATCCCTTTGACTTGCACTGGGGTCAGCATGTCATTTTTCCAGTTGGAAATAGAGCTGAGCAGTTCACGCAGTAAATCTTTGTCACCGTCGATTTGCTTTTCGGTCAGCTCTTTAAGCAGCGCCATCTGATCCTGATCGTCAAACAGAGAAAAACCCGCTTTAAGACCAAGCGCTTTGTACTCACGACGAATGATATTGAGTCCCATAGTGTGGAAAGTGGACACCATCAAGCCACGCGCTTCTTTTTTCCCCAAGGTTTGAGCGACACGTTCATTCATCTCGCGCGCCGCTTTATTAGTAAAAGTCACCGCCGCGATATTACGAGCTTTGTAGCCACACTGCTGAACAAGGTAAGCAATCTTATTGGTGATCACTCGAGTTTTGCCCGAGCCTGCTCCCGCAAGTACCAAACAGGGACCAGAGACATACTTTACCGCTTCATCTTGTCTTGGGTTCAGCTTCATGACATTTCCAACCGCTAAAAATTAAGGCGACCTATGATAGATCTGACGGCTTGGGATTACTACGTCAATTGCGTCACGCCACCTGCTTTGCACTAATATTATCCAATCAAGCGATCAATATTAAGCTAAGCAAGTATTAGTTAAGTACCACTTTTTTGTTGCATTGATTACATTTGCCTTAGATAATGAATGAACGTTCATTCATTTTGGAGTTCGCCATGAGCATTCAAGCCGATATGGATAAACGCGACAAGATCCTAAAAGCCACCCAAGATTTGCTAGCAAAAGAAGGCTTTCACGGCCTTTCTATGCAGAAAATTGCTAAGCACGCTGGTGTCGCCGCTGGCACCATTTATCGTTATTTCGACGATAAGGAAGCGCTACTCAAAGAGATCCGCATGAGCGTGACCAAATTGATAGCGGTTGAAATGCAAGCTGGGGTGAGCGACGACATGCCGCTCGAAGCGCGATTTAGGATCATGTGGCTAAATCTATGGGAGCTCGGTCAAGGCAATAGCAAAGTACTCAACAACCAGGTTCAGTACGAATCTTTGCCTCAACCGACCACCGAAGAAGAGCGTGAGGCGGAACGAAAGCTGTTCCCACACGTAGAAAAGATGTTCAAACAAGGTATTGCCGAAGGGGTCTTCAAACCTTTAGACGGCAAAATCCTTTTCACCCTGAGTTTGCAAACGGGCGTCATGCTCGCCAAAAAACACGCTCAAGGGGTGATTGAGTTAGATAAACACTCGCTGGAGGAAGCTATTTCCGCCAGTTGGGACGCCATCATACAACATTAGATCGGAGTTAAATTGAGTATGAAGAAGTTCTTTATTTGGTGCGTCATGATAGTAGTTTCAATACTACTGTTTGGCAGTGTCATCGGCTTCAATATGTTTAAAGAGCAAAAAATTGCCGAGTTCCTTGCCAATCGACCTGAGCCTGAGTTCCCGATCACCGTAACAACGGCGGAATCTCAAGACTGGGTACCTAGCATCGAAGCGATCGGCTTTATCGAGCCGAACCAAGGTGTATCACTTACCACTGAAACCAGCGGTGTGATTACTCAAATTGATTTTGAATCCGGCACCAATGTCAAAAAGGGTCAGGAACTTGTCAGCCTCGACTCTCGCGTTGAAAAAGCCAATTTGCGCAGCGCGGAAGCTCGCCTTCCTGCTGCAGAAGCGAAGTTCAAACGCTATGCAGGTCTATTCGAAAAAGGATCTGTTTCTAAAGAACAATACGATGAAGCGCAAGCCTCTTTCTTGTCACTTTCTGCGGACATCGAAAGCTTAAAAGCCTCTATTGAACGTCGTACTCTGATCGCACCATTTGATGGCGTTGTAGGTATCCGTAATGTTTACCTTGGTCAATACCTTCAACCTGGCACCGATATCGTTCGCCTTGAGGATACCAGTGTAATGCGCCTTCGTTTCACTGTGCCTCAAACCGATATCTCACGCATCCATCTTGGTCAGCAAATCAATATCTCGGTTGATGCTTACCCGCAAGAAGCCTTCGTTGGTGCGATCAGTGCCATTGAACCTGCGGTCAACATTCAAAGCGGCCTGGTCCAAGTTCAAGCCGATATCCCTAATAACGACGGCCAACTACGTAGTGGTATGTTCGCTCGTGCGAGCATCATTCTTCCGACTCTAGAAAACCAGATCACCCTGCCACAAACCGCCATTACCTTTACTCTGTACGGAGATAGCATCTACACCGTTGAAGAAGTTGATGGTGTGAAGCGAGTCAAACAGAACGTGGTCAAAGTGGGCGAGCGTAAAGGTGATATCGCACACATCTTGTCAGGTGTTGAATCAGGTGATGTGGTGGTGACCACAGGTCAGGTACGCCTGAGTAACGAAGCGAAAGTTCGTATCGTCGAGAGCGATGCAACCCAAACGCCAGCCGAAACCCCAATGCTGTAAGCGGGAGGAAATATGCGCTTTACAGACATATTCATAAAAAGACCGGTACTGGCGATATCGATCAGCTTTTTGATTGCGCTGCTGGGTATGCAAGCGGTGTTCAAGATGCAGGTGCGCCAATACCCAGAGATGACCAACACGGTTGTAACGGTCACCACCAGCTACTACGGTGCGAGTGCCGACCTCATTCAGGGCTTTATTACTCAGCCTCTTGAGCAAGCGGTGGCCCAAGCGGATAACATCGATTACATGACCTCTCAATCGGTCATGGGTAAATCGACGATTACCGTCAACATGAAGCTCAATACTGACCCGAATGCCGCTTTGGCAGATATTCTGGCCAAGACTAACTCGGTACGCTCTCAGTTGCCAAGTGAGTCAGAAGACCCGACAGTAACCATGTCGACAGGCTCAACTACGGCGGTCATGTATATCGGCTTTACCAGTGATGAGCTCTCTTCAAGCCAGATCACCGACTACCTTGATCGCGTGGTGAACCCACAGCTATTTGCAGTCAATGGTGTCTCGAAGATCGACATGTATGGTGGCATGAAATATGCCCTGCGTGTTTGGCTAGACCCAGCAAAAATGGCGGCGCTAAAGCTAACTGCCACGGATGTGATGCAAATCCTCAGTGCCAACAACTTCCAGTCGGCAACCGGTCAAGCCACGGGTGAATTTGTTCTTTACAACGGCAGTGCAGATACTCAAATCAGCAATGTTGACGAGCTAAAACGCCTCGTGGTGAAGTCAGACGTAGGTGAGATTATTCGTCTAGGCGACATCGCTAAAGTCACCCTGGAAAAGAGCCACGACGTATTCCGAGCTAGCGCCAACGGCGAAGAAGCGGTAGTTGCTGCGATTAATGGTACGCCAAGTGCTAACCCGATTAACGTTGCTCAAGACGTGTGGGCAATGCTGCCACAGCTTGAAAAAAACCTACCGAGCAACATCACCATGCGCGTGATGTATGACTCAACGGAAGCAATCAACGAATCAATCAACGAAGTTATCAAGACCATTATTGAAGCGGCGCTGATTGTACTGGTCGTGATCACTTTATTCCTTGGTTCTTTCCGTGCGGTACTTATCCCAATTGTCACCATTCCACTCTCACTGATTGGTGTGGCAATGGTCATGCAAGCAATGGGCTTTTCTTGGAACCTCATGACTTTGCTGGCGATGGTACTAGCGATTGGCCTGGTGGTGGATGACGCCATCGTAGTACTTGAGAACGTTGACCGTCACTTAAAACTCGGCGAATCACCGTTCCGCGCCGCCATTATTGGTACGCGAGAAATTGCGGTACCCGTAATTGCCATGACACTAACGCTAGGTGCGGTATACGCACCAATCGCTTTGATGGGCGGTATCACGGGCTCGCTGTTTAAAGAGTTTGCCTTGACCCTGGCAGGTTCCGTATTTGTCTCGGGTATTGTGGCACTTACGCTCTCGCCAATGATGTGTTCCAAGATGCTAAAAGCTAATGCGAAACCGGGATGGTTTGAAAGTACTGTCCATAACTTCCTTGATCGCATGGCCAATGGCTATGAGCGTATGCTAGGCGGCGTAATGAAGATGCGTGGCATGATGGTCGTGTTTTCCATCATTGTATTCGCTAGTCTGCCAATACTGTTCAAGTTTATTCCAAGTGAGCTAGCGCCTGCTGAAGATAAGGGCGTAGTAATGCTTATCGGCACTGGCCCATCTAATGCAAACCTCGATTACCTACAAAATACCATGAACGAAGTGAACCAAATCCTGAGCGATCAGCCAGAGGTGAAGTTTGCTCAGGTATTTACTGGAGTACCAAACTCTAACCAAGCGTTTGGTCTCGCCTCGATGGTGCCTTGGAGTCAGCGTGAAGCGAGCCAAGCGGAAGTATCAAAACGCATTAGTGAGTTGGTAAAAGGCGTACCGGGTATGTCGGTAGCAGCCTTCCAGATGCCAGAGCTGCCAGGTGCGGGCTCGGGAGTGCCGTTACAGTTCGTGATCACTACGCCAAATGCGTTTGAAAGCTTGTTCCAAATCGCCTCTGACGTACTCGTAGAGGTGACTAGAAGCCCACTGTTTGTCTACTCGACACTGGATCTTAACTACGATTCAGCAACGATGAAAATCCATATCGACAAGGACAAAGCGGGCATGTATGGCGTGACCATGCAAGACATCGGTATGACTCTCAGCACCATGATGGCGGACGGATACGTTAACCGCATCGACCTTAATGGCCGCTCTTATGAGGTGATCCCGCAGGTTGAGCGCCGCTATCGTTTGAACCCAGAATCAATGAACCAATACTACGTACGAGCTAGTAACGGTAACATGATTCCACTAGGCAGCTTAATTGACATCGAAGTAGTGGCTGAGCCTCGCTCTCTGCCGCACTTCAACCAGCTAAACTCAGCGACTGTTGGCACCGTACCATCACCGGGAGTTGCTATGGGTGATGCAATTAACTGGTTCGAAGAAATTGCTCAAACGAAACTACCTAATGGTTATACTCACGATTACATGGGTGAAGCGCGTCAATTCGTAACGGAAGGTAGTGCTCTGTACGCAACCTTCGGATTAGCATTGGCCATTATCTTCTTGGTTTTGGCGATCCAATTCGAATCCATCCGTGACCCACTGGTCATCATGGTTTCGGTACCTTTAGCAATTTGTGGAGCCTTGATTGCATTAGCTTGGGGGGCATTCTTAGATATCACAACGATGAACATCTATTCACAAGTAGGTTTGATCACACTGGTGGGACTGATTACAAAGCACGGTATATTGATTTGTGAAGTCGCCAAAGAAGAGCAACTAAACCATAAAAAAGACCGTATTGAGGCTGTCATTGCCGCAGCCAAAATTCGACTTCGCCCAATCCTGATGACAACAGCAGCAATGATCGCAGGTCTGATACCGCTAATGTATGCCACTGGTGCAGGTGCAGCGCAACGATTTAGTATTGGGTTGGTAATCGTCGCAGGTCTTGCCATCGGTACCCTGTTTACTCTGTTTGTACTGCCAGTGATATACAGCTTCCTTGCAGAGAAACACAAGCCATTGCCAGTGTTTGTCGAAGACAAAGATTTGGAAAAGTTGGCCCGAGCTGACGAAGCCAAAGCAGCACTTCGGGAGGTCAAGGAGTAATCGCAATCTACGGCTTGATGGGATGATTTCACATCTGAGCATCAAGCCGTTTACCGAGAAGCGATTACCCCGTACACTACCGATAATTAAAAAGGAGTGATTATGTTTGACCCGAAAAAACTAGAGCAAGTGGCTAAGCAGATCCACGAAGCCATGCCAGCCCCAGTAAAAGAGCTAGGTACCGACGTGGAACAAAAAGTCCGCCAAGTGATCCAAGGCCAACTGAACAAGCTGGACGTGGTAAGCCGTGAAGAGTTTGATGTTCAGACTCAAGTGCTACTACGCACTCGCCAGAAGCTGACCGACCTTGAGTCAAAGCTGGCTGAGCTTGAAGCTAAACTGGCTGAAAAATCAGAATAATGAAAACGCCCCAAGTCAGAAATGCTTGGGGCTTTTTCTAGCCATTCCTTTCACATTCAATACTTCCTTCCCAACAAACCACCAACAGTGAATTAAAAGCAACTTAATCAAAAAGCCATGATCTGTCCGCACTAGGACAGAAAATGTGTAGATGACCCTATAAAGTTAAGGCTTAGCCCCACGACTAAACAACGTGGTGTGGAACGACTCTGGCACTAGGCATTCCTCCATTTCGCAGATGACCAATATCCAACTTAACGCCAGTAAATGCTGAGCCACAGTCATCGCAACACTCACTTACTAAGCACCTCAACCTTAAATCGGTGGGGAAAAGGGTTGGAATATCTAAAAACAGCGCATCCCCTGTGCTAGTTAAGGTGTGACATAGCACAAAGTTTAGTTTACAGCAGAGCCTTACCTCCTCGTCAGCCATCTCGCTGTCTGTTCGAGTATCACCAAATGAAATCGATAAAAAACAAAGAGCTAACAACATAATAATTAAGTATTAGTCAGTCATTAGGTAATAGTTAGGTACGCACCTCGTGCCACAAATTAACCTAAAGAAGTACATAACCACAGTGAGTAACGCTTATGGATAAGCAAACAGATATAAAACCAACAAACTCTGTGAACTGGCCAAGTTATATGTCCAAACAAGCATGTGACTCTATTTGGGCTCAAGGGAAAGAACAGACGCTAAAGTCGGATCAGGTGCTCAACCAGCCTAGCCCGCATTTTTTGATCATTTATGTGGAGAAAGGTGCAATCAATCTATTCTCTCCGTCGAGTGAGATGGAGAGTGTGGTTGGGTGCGTCATCACCAGCGGTCAATGGGCAATCACGCAATTGGCCAATTTGCCAGGCCAGCAGCTACAGCTAAGCGCCCTATTTGATTCCAACATCAAAATCTTTGAAGGACAAAAGCTGCTAAAAATCCAAGCGCAACACCCAGAGCTAGAAAACTGGATTACTGCTTGTCAGAACAGCTGCAGCCAGCAGCTACTGCGCAGCAGCTTACTGGCAATGCAAAACAAAGCCGCATTGCTTGCCCACACCTTGCACCAGCTCTCTCAAGAGCACTCAGACCCTCGTCATCCTAACCGAATAGTGATCACCCAAAGCCAACTGAGTGAATTACTTGGGACTCGGCGTCAGAGCATCAATGAGATTTTGCAGCTTTTCCAACTACGCAACATCTTGAAGCTGGGTCGAGGTCGGATCGACATCCTATGCAAGGAGTCGCTCCTTAATGTCTCTGAGCTCAAAAAGGAAGGTCAACAAGGTGGTCAGTTCAGTCTGGTAGACGTTGGATAAGATTACCGGCCTGCTGGGTGTAGTGAACCTCCAAATTTGAAGGGCTGCTGCGAAAAAGCAGTAGCTGATTGCTGTGGGGCAGTTTTTTGTAGTGATAAAGCGAAAAAAGGTCTCGATTAAATATATAGCCTTGCATAGCGAGCAATGCCTCTTGCTCAAGACTTGGCGCTGCTGAAGCAGGCGTAGCTCGACAACTGTCATTAACCGACAACAAGCGCTTTTTGAATGGCAGCTTGAAGACCCAAGCGGTGCACACAAAGCCAAGGTTGGGATGGTCAGGAAACCTTACGTACTGATTTAGGTACAGTGAATCAAGGCTAGTGTGCTGAGTAATTTGCACCACATCACCTTGCGTATTACGGGTGTAGACATCTCCTACCCCGACAAAATCCGCTTGTGCAAAACGAAACAGGGTGACGAGCAAGACCAGCACATTGATGGTGAGCAGTGCAACAAAGACTCTTTTTGAGGTCAGCATGGTATAGCCCCCAATGAACAAATCAGTGAGTAAGCACTTTCGTCATGAAATGAGAAAAGATACCAAGCATCAAGTAACAGTAGCAAAACGATCAGCAGCAGATATCTATCACGAAACCACAGTCGCTTAGTCGATGGTTCAGTAAAAGGTAACGCAGAGTCCGCTTCACCTGTGGTTGCAGGTTCTGCGTGAGGTCGTTGCGGCGCAGCATCAGCCACGACGCAATGGCGAGACAATCGATAACCGACGTTACGGATAGATTCCAAATCCGAGGTTGGGCTTAGCTCAAGGATACGTCTGAGTTTCGACACCATGTTGTTAACGACTTGATTACTGACTTCTTGATTGGGCCAGCACGCATCAGGGTACTCATGATGAGGCACGACCTCCCCTTGCCGCTGACAAAGATAGAGCAAAAAAGCGATTTCACGTTGACTGAGTTTATGGCGCACTTGCCCTTGCACAACGGTGCCACTGCTGGTGTCAACTCGCCATCCATTGACGATATATATGTATTCCAAGACTTCACCCGAGTGGTAAGCAACAGACGTAATTACAGGATAATAAAGGTATGTCTATTCAAACAAGGATCTGTCAGGCCATCAGTGCGAGCATTTGTACCTTGATAGTACAATCAAGCGTCATGGCTGCAACGTTACCTGATGATCATGAACAAATCATCCAACAAGAGCTCGCCCAGCGGCCATCATACTTTGACATAAAAGATATACCAGAAATTACTGATAAAAGACCCATACGTATCGTTGTAGAGCGTGGTCTAGGCAAAAGACTCCTAGCACCTTATATCATCCCCAAGTTCTCAGAGAAAACAGGGATTGAAGTGGAAGTGATCGAGCTCACATTAGAGCAGATGCTCAAAGAGCAACGCACTTCCGTCGTCAACCTACAAAGTCAGTACGACATGATATCTATTGAAGGCTCTTGGCTAAAAGGCTGGGCAGACCAAAGCTTGGTCTACTCATTAAGTGCCTTGGCCAAACGCTTTGACAGTGTCAGCAGTTTCAGCGCTCATACCAGCTACTTCTATTCTTCGCTGTTAACCATGATGAGCTATGAGCAGGAGCTGTATGCGCTACCTTACTCTAACTACACCATGGTCAATCACTATCGACACGACCTGTTTGAGCATCCAAGCGAGCAGCAGACATTTCTCGCCCAATACGGTTACCCACTTGCTCCGCCAAATGATGTGCAACAACTGCTTGATGTTGCCGAATTCTTCACCCGAAGCAAAGGCAGTGCATTGGCGGGAGAAACACTCAGTGAGGATTTTTATGGTGTAACACTGATGGCAGGGTACGCACCCCATGTCGGTGACGAGTTCTCTACCTTAATCTGGGGGTTAAAAGGCCAGTGGTTCAAACCGGCTTACCACAATAACCTCAACTCAATACATGGCTTCTACATCGACGATGCAAATCCTGAATTCTTGCAGACCGCAGAAATTTACAAACAGCTACTCAAGTTTGCTCCTCCTCAAGCGTTGAGCTCTAGTTGGCGAGAAGGTTCTCAACAGTTCCGTCACGGTAAAACAGCGATGTACCCATTTTCTTATAACAATGTATGGGCGCTGAATGCGCAAGTCGAAACCTTGGTACCAGGAGCCAAAATAGCCGCAGCGCAAGTACCGCTTGGCCAGCCCTACTTTGGCGGTTGGGGGATTGCGATTCCAATTGATGCTCGCAACGTAGAAGGGGCTTATTGGCTGAGCAAATATATGACCTCCTTTGAGGCGCAATTTGCCAATACACTCACTGCGGGCTCCCCTTGCCGTATCGATGTTGCAACCCACGAATTCTTTGCCCGGCCAGAACAGCACCTCAATGGCGGAGCTCTGAACCAAGGACACATAGCGCTCACAGCCTGGCGCGATAACTGGCAAGACAAAGGCCATTACACCAGCATTGCCATGCAGCATATTTATGACGTAATACAAGAAACCAGCTACTCGGTAGCCTCTCAACGGTTAGCCCCAGAGTTTGCTCTATCCAGTGCTAACAAAAAAATAAAAGAGCTTCACAACCGTCACGGGCGAAGCCCATTCAAAGTGGCACCTCTAGAAGGATTTGCCCAATGAAAATGACCGTTCAACGTAAACTGCTGGCAGGCTTTTTGGCCATCACGATTGGCTCTACACTCGCCTCAGTGCTTAACTTAGAAGCGCTACATACCTTAGGTCATAAGCTTACCCGAATTACGACCTTTAAGATGACCGATCTAGAGAACGCTATCCGCGCCAACTCTGCCATCGAAGATATCGCTGAAGCCTCTATATTTATTGACCAGCAAGGCACTGATACCCTGCTTGCTCAATACAAAAGTAGCTGGCACCAAGCGCACACCGCTCTATCACTGATCACCCCGGAAAGTTTGCAAGAGTCTGGCTTAACGACTCAAAAGTTAGACTCACTGCTTAACGACTACCTCGAAGATCTGACCGAGATAGATCACCTGATGACCAGTCGCCAAATGATCGTCAATAAAGAGCACAAGCTGCTCAGCAGTCTCGATAAGCTCGAACCTGAACTCAACAAAGCCACCAAGACCATTCAAGCTTACTTTGAGTCTGCAGACATCCGTCAGCCTTCCTTGTCACTTTCCCGTTATGAAGCGGTCTCCCCTGAGTTCAATGCCATCATGTTCGAAGATATGTCGACCATGAGCTTGCTCAATACCACCGCTTACAATCTCAATGCACTTTATCAGGTAATGCTGCGAGTGATCTCAGCGGAAGACAATCGTCAACTAGCCAAACTGCAATTGTCATTAGTGCAAATCAAAACCGAATTAGACCACCAGTTCACAATGCTAAGAGGCCATTTCATCGGTCAGTCGCTACTCAACGTGTATCAGGAACTCATGCCCTTCATGGTCGGAGAAGAGTCCCTTATTCATCTCAAACGTCGAAAGCTACGTTTTACTGGTGTGATCACGGGTAAACTCAGTAGCCACCAGCAAACGGCGATGCAACTGCTATCAAATACCTCGTTGCTGGTGAGTCAGCGAGAGCAGCATATTCGTCATGCCTCGGAAGAAATTGACCAGTTAACCCATACCGTCGCCATTGCGGTTATCGCCAGCAGTATCATTGCATTTTTAGCATCACTGTTCGTGGTTTATGGCTTTATTGGCCGCAATATCGCTCACCCTATTCGTGAAATGGCTCAGGCCATGCGAGACATTGCCAATGGCAAAAAAGTCGAGCCACTCAATCAAAACCGAAATGATGAAATCGGTGATATGGCGGCAGCGCTCGAGATACTCTCTTGTCATGTCCAACGAGTCAAAGAAGCGGAAATAGAAAAGCATCAGCAGCAACAACTGCTCAATACCATACTCGATTCGGTCAATGCGTTGGTGATGGTAAGAGACGCCAGCGGCACTATTTTGCTTTCCAATAATTACTGTCAGTCGATCAAAGACTGGCGGCAGTTGGATAGCGATTATGACCTCAGCAACGAGACCAACTTCAACGCCTTTGAAGAAACACTGCAACAGGTCTCGGGTATCGAGCATCAGTATCTGACTCAGTTGGTCCCACTCAAAAATGACGCTCAAGAAATTTATGGTTTGATTCGTCTTTCTACCGACATCAGCCAGCAAAAGGCCTATGAGCACGAGCTTGCAGAAGCCAAAGATGATGCGGAAGCCAGCACCAAGGCTAAGTCGGAGTTTCTTGCTGCAATGAGTCACGAGATCCGCACACCACTGAATGGGGTTTTAGGCACACTCGAAATGCTCAGCCTTACTGACATGAATTTGGAGCAACGTGACTATATCAATACCGTCAACGAATCGAGCCAAGCCCTGCTGTCGATCATCAACGACATCTTAGATTTTTCCAAAATCGAAGCGGGTAAACTCGATATCGAGCCTGTGCCCACCGATATTCGCTCAACTATTGAAACCGTTGCGCACTTGCACAACGCCAACTTACGCGACCGAGAATTAGAGATGAGGGTATTCATCGCCCCTGCGCTCTCTGCTCGACTGTCGGTTGACGATATACGTTTAAGGCAAGTACTCGAAAACTTAGTCAGCAATGCGGTTAAGTTTACCCGCCAAGGTTATATAGCTCTTGAGGCACAAGTGTTGTGCGATAACCTGCACACGCAAATGATCTCCATCAGTGTGACCGATACGGGCATTGGCATCGCAAAAGCGGTGCAAGATAGTTTGTTCCAACAGTTCACTCAAGCCGAGTCTTCAACCACACGCCAATACGGAGGAACCGGTTTAGGCCTTGCCATCTGTTACCGCCTCTGTGAACTCATGGGCATCAAACTCAGCCTTGAGAGTGAGCAAGGGGCTGGTAGTCGGTTTACCTTAACCATGGAATTGCCAAAGCATAGCCAAGGCCATCTACTGAGCAATGACAGTCAAAGCCCTATCTATCTGTTGGAAAGCGATAGCCACCTTAACCAGACCGTGCGCAGCTACCTTAAACAGTTCAACCTCGACTTTGCTTATATCGATCAAAACGATGCCATCGAGCGCATGAGCCAAGCCAGCTCTAGTGACGGTCTGTTTATCATCGACTTTGCCAATTTCTCTTTACTTGCGACCCAAAACGAAAAGCAGATCGAAGATTGGTTGAATAGCCTTGAGGCCAGGATCTTGGTACTGCACCCAAATCGCTCCTTATGGACAGATACCCAAACCTTTGTGACAAGTGCACCACTCAAACCATCGTTATTACACAAGGCACTTAAGCAACACATCGAGGCAACCGAGCAACCTAGCGAGGCGACTCCTAGCTACCAACCAGACACCACGACAGATCTCTCTAGCTACCACTTGTTGGTCGCAGAAGATAATGAAATGAACCAGAGACTTATTGTTAATCAGCTCAAACACTTCAAGCTTGAGCACACCTTGGTTGAAAATGGCCAAGAAGCAATGAGTTTGCTGCAACAGTCCTGGTTGATGCCAGATACACAGCAATACGATGCTCTGCTGACAGATTGCCATATGCCGATCATGGATGGATATCAATTGGCGAACGAGATACGCAGACATGAGCCACTTGGTCAAAGACTGCCTATTATCGCTTTGACCGCCAATGCCTTGGTTGGCGAAAGTAAAAAGTGTTTAGACGCAGGGATGGATGATTTTCTCTCGAAACCCGTCAAGTTGGCCTACCTCAATAGTGTATTAGCCAAGTGGCTGACCTCGAGCAGCACCCCGAGCAACTTATAACGACAAAAAGCCAGTCAGTGACTGGCTTTTTTATTACAGCTTCTCAAGCTTGGCGTATTGAGTGACAAGCCATTTAATGCCCTCACCGTTAAACGCCACTTGCACTCGACTTTGTGGACCACTGCCTTCAAAGTTGATGATGGTACCCTCACCAAATTTCGGGTGCATCACTCGCGAGCCTAAACTAAACCCGGTTTCATTGAAGTTCTCTTTCACCACCGTTTGGCTAAAACGACCAGAACTGGTTGGGCGACTCACCTGTGCTTTCATTCGCACTTCATCCAGACACCCTTCCGGTAACTCCTTAATGAAGCGTGAAGGCTTGTGATACTTGTCTTGACCGTAAAGACGGCGCATTTCAGCGTAGGTGATGTAGAGTTTTTCCATCGCTCGGGTCATGCCAACGTATGCCAAGCGGCGCTCTTCTTCCAAGCGCCCTGCCTCTTCTGCTGACATTTGGCTTGGGAACATGCCCTCTTCGACACCAACCATAAACACTAATGGGAACTCCAATCCCTTAGCACTGTGCAAGGTCATAAGCTGCACGGCATCTTCAAACTCATCGGCCTGACCTTCACCCGCTTCAAGAGCTGCGTGAGAAAGAAACGCTGATAGCTCACTCATTTCGTCAGCTTCTTCAGGCTTTTCAAACTGGCGAGTCGCAGTAACAAGCTCTTCCAAGTTTTCGATACGTGCTTTGGATTTTTCGCCTTTTTCTTGTTCATACATAGCGAACAAGCCCGATGCTTTAATCACATGATCGGCCTGCTGGTAAAGTGGCATCTCTGCCGTGTCGTCTTCCAAGGCATTAATCAATTCGATAAAACGCCCTAGCGCCCCAGCAGCGCGGCCAGTCAGCACCTTTTCTTCCAGCAGCGCTTGAGCCGCTTGCCACATGGTTGCACCACGGTCTCTGGCGGCAAAGCGAATCGTCTCTAACGTTTTGTCACCCATGCCACGGGTTGGCGTATTCACGATACGCTCAAACGCAGCATCGTCGTTGCGGTTAGCCATCAAGCGCAGATAACCCAAGGCGTCACGAATCTCTTGGCGCTCGAAGAAGCGCATGCCGCCGTAAATACGGTAAGGTAATCCGGCCTGAATGAGCGCCTCTTCCAACACACGAGATTGGGCGTTGTTGCGGTACAACATCGCACTGTCCACCAGCGAACCGCCTTTCTCTTGCCACTCTTTGATTTTGTTGACTGCAAAGCGTGCTTCATCCAGCTCGTTGTAAGCGGAGTAAACCGAGATAGGTTCACCTTCATTACCTTCGGTCCACAGCTCTTTACCCATGCGCTCTGTATTATTGGCAATAAGCTCGTTGGCTGCGGTAAGAATGGTCTTAGTCGAACGGTAGTTTTGCTCAAGGCGGATGGTGTAAGCACCAACGAACTCATTCAAGAAGCGCTGAATGTTTTCCACTTTTGCTCCGCGCCATCCGTAGATCGACTGGTCGTCATCGCCTACGATCATTACTCGACACTCTGGCCCAGCCATCATGCGCAGCCAAGCATACTGAATGTTGTTGGTGTCTTGGAATTCGTCGACCAAGATGTGTTTAAAGCGTGCTTGGTAATGTTCCCGGATGTGCTGTTTGTCTCTCAGCAGCTCGTGTGCTCGCAATAAAATTTCTGCAAAATCGACCAAACCCGCTCGGTCACACGCCTCTTGATATGCGGTATAGATTTGCAGATAAGTCTTGGTGATCGGATCGTGGTAGGCATCAATATGAGCGGGACGTAGACCTTCATCCTTTTTGCCGTTGATCCACCAAGCTACTTGGCGAGCTGGCCACTGTTTTTCATCCAGATTCAGCGCCTTGATCAAACGTTTAAGCAATCTTTGCTGATCGTCTGAATCCAAGATCTGAAAGTCTTCAGGCAATTTTGCATCGAGGTAGTGAGCGCGTAAGATTCGGTGACAGATCCCGTGGAAAGTACCATTCCACATCCCAGATGCGCTGCCCATCATCAGCTCTTCAATACGACCACGCATTTCTGCGGCCGCTTTGTTGGTAAAGGTTACCGACATGATAGAAAACGGAGATGCCTGCTCAACCGACATTAGCCAAGCAATACGATGCACCAAGACACGGGTTTTACCACTACCGGCACCCGCCAAGACAAGCATATTTTCAAGTGGAGCGGCCACAGCTTCACGCTGCTTATCATTTAGGCCATCGAGTAACAGGGAGGCATCCATAGTTTTCTACTGGTTATCTATACAATAAAAATGATTATACCTCAGTTCTAGATCGATTTTCGGCTCGATTTGGCAAGAAATTGACTAATTTTTAATTCACCATATTTCAGATGCTTAGCTTATAAATTGAGCATTAATTTAATAAAGATCATTTTTTTTGTGAAAGATTTTGTTACTTGGCCTTTTCTTATTATGTGAGCAGCCCACACAGTGGCACCACAAGCCAAGCGGTTGCATTCATTACAAAAACTAAGGATCAAGTTGAGGAAATTATTATGAAAAAGTCTAATCTTGCTGTAACTGCTGCGGTAACTGGTCTACTCGCTCTTGGTGGTACGACACTTACTACAACCTCTGCAATCGCAGCAGACAAAGAGAAGTGCTACGGAATTGCAAAGGCTGGCAAAAACGATTGTGCGACTAAAACCAGCTCTTGTGCAGGCACCTCTAAAGAAGACTTCCAAAAAGACGCATTCGTTGTGGTGCCAGCTGGTCTTTGTGACCGCCTAGCGGGCGGCAGCAAAACATCTTCTTAATGTTGCGCATCGACTAATCTTTTTAAAGGTAAGGCACATGCCTTACCTTTTCTTTCTCTAAAGCTCATACAGCGATTCAGGAGCAAACTATGCATTCATTGATTGGGGTTGGTTTACGTACGCCTCACTTAGATTTTTTCGAGCAGCAACCTAACAAGGTTGGCTGGCTTGAAATTCATAGTGAAAACTACTTTCAACCTAACAGCCCAATTCGTCAGCAGCTTAATCGCATCGCCGAACATGCACCCATCAGTTGCCATGGCATTGGTTTATCTCTTGGTTCTGTCGCCCCAGTCAGTCAAAGTCATCTCAAACAACTGGTGACATTGATCAAGGATATAGACCCAATTCTGGTCTCGGATCATCTTAGCTGGAGCGAAAATGGTGGCCACCATTTCAATGACCTACTGCCACTGCCCTACACCGAAGAGGCACTAGAAGTATTTTGCCGCAACACATTGCAAGTACAAGATGCTATTGGTCGTCCACTACTCATTGAGAACCCATCCAGCTATCTGTCCTATCAACATTCGACGATACCTGAATGGGAGTTTCTGAACGAAGTACAACGCCGCACGGACTGCGAGCTGCTGCTGGATCTAAACAATATTTATGTCTCAGCGTTTAATCATGGTTTCAGTGCGTTGGATTACCTTAACGCCATTAACGCCGCTAAGGTCAATGAAATTCATCTTGCAGGCTTTTGTGTCAAGGCGCTCGAACAAGGGGAAATCTGGATTGATACACACAGTAAACCAGTACATTCTGATGTTTGGGCACTATTTCAGCACTGGCTTACGATTCGCTCAGATGTGCATACATTGATTGAGTGGGACCTCGACATTCCTGATGTTGACGTTTTAATTGCTGAAGCCAACAAAGCCAACGACTACTTAGTACAGCAGCTAAAAGGAGCAGATCATGAACTCTCCAACGCTATCTGAACTGCAAAAAAACTTTGCTAGTGCCCTCCATTATCAAGGCGACGCCAGTGCCTGCGCCATCAATGGTGGCACCTTTTCCGATGAAGAGAGAATGCAGATCTATCGCAACAACTTCATCATAGGTTTGAGCGAGGTTTTGCAAGCTGGGTATCCCAAAGTGCATGCCTTGGTGGGACAAGAGTGTTTTGGCCAACTCGCTCGCCAGCACGTACTAGACAATCCACTCACCCAAGCCGATGTCAGCCGTTATGGTGAGGGCTTTGACCAAACGATTGCCAAGTTTGACCAAGTCGTTGCTCAAGTTCCATATCTTCAAGAGATAGCGCAATTAGAGTGGTTCATCGACCAAGGTGTGCAACATCTAGGAATTCAAAGCTTGCCACACTATCAACCGCTTGAACGCCTTGGCCAACTGACACCTGAGCAGCAAATGCTTACCCATTTGGTGCCAATGCCATGGTTAAGCCCAGCACGTTTCGATTTTGCCGTGTTATCACTTTGGCACGCCATAGAAAATGACGACTTTGAAGGCTTGCGCATTGAGCAGCCACAAAAAGGAGTGATTGGTTGTGACCTAACGGGTCACCCTGTGGTGGTTGAACTCGATGAAATGCAGCTATCTCTATTTGACGCCTGTCAACAAGGCACCCAATTACAAAATTTAGAACAACAGCAGTTAGCCGCCATTCAGGAGTTGGCATCTACCGGGCTTATCATCGGATTTAGGAGTAACGCACTATGAAACAAGGACTCGCCAATACACTAATTAGTCATGACCAGTTTATCGCTCGAATGCAATCGATATTGGTCCCCTTGCTACTTATACTTTGCCGTGTGTGGGTTGGCTATGTGTTCTTTAATTCGGGCCTAACCAAGATTGCATCTTGGGATAGTACCTTGTATCTGTTTGAACTTGAGTATCAGGTGCCCATACTGCCTTGGGAACTTGCTGCTTATATGGGCACTGCCGCAGAACTGATCTTGCCAGTATTCTTGGTGCTCGGTCTATTTACCCGCCCAATGGCCTTGATTCTATTTTTCTTTAACATCATCGCCGTTGTGTCCTACCCAGTGTTATGGGAACAAGGGTTTTATGACCACCAGTTGTGGGGACTTATGATCCTAATTAACGTCATCTGGGGTGCTGGGCCATTATCACTAGACCAACTGTATCGAAATATGGTGTCGAAAGCGTAACGCTTAGCAAGTTAATCAAACAACAAAATGGGCAGCTCAATGAGCTGCCCATTATTTTAATTGGTCTGCGCAATCTAGTTATTTTTTGGCCAGAAACGCTTGAAGTTCTTCAGCGGTAAAACCTTGTGAAGTTAAGTCATTGGCTAAGTTTTGCACCACTTCGCCTTTACGAGACTCTATTACTTGCTGAAACTGATAAACAATGTCACGAAGCGCTGTAAGTGGAACTTGCTTAGCAGCACTACGAATTCGCTCTTCACTTTGATTACCTAATTCATTAAGTAACTTTCCAAACATTACTTTTTCTGGAGACTCTTCCAGTTGCTCCAGAACTTTTGCCATTTCATAAGTCGTCAAAGACATATTATGCGATTCTTATAAGTTATTTATCGGACGAGAGGCTAAATATACACCGCTTTGAGTGAACGGAAAACCACCTAGTCCGAATTTCAGCTCAGTTTGAGTCAACTCTTTGTCAGGCTTATGCGTTTGGCTCACTTTCCATATTTTGATGCCATGCATGGCCATGCTTTGAGCCCAGAACCAGTAGCCCCGGTACCAATAGCCACATCAGCATAGCTATCATATCTGGCGCATCCATACCCATACGCTGCACTAGCCCTACGATTAACCCTGAACCACTCATTTGCATTAAGCCAAGCAGTGCGGCGGCAGTTCCCGCTCGGTCACCAAATGGCGCCAGTGCACGGCCTGCAGCTGCACCCATGATGAGCGCAAAACCGATTGAAGACATAAAGATAGGCAACATGAATGAGAAAGGAGTGGCTTGGCTTTTTAGCACCATCATAACCACACCGCCCAGACCTAGCACTGAGATGCCCAATACTAGGGTTCTTCGTGTACCAACCAGATCCATGATTTTTGGAGCAACCAAACAAGCGATGATGTTGATGACGGCATTGATACCAAACCAGTAAGTAAACTCATTCATCGTCAGCCCACCGTTTTGCATTAGCACTACAGGCGCTGATGTTACATAAGCAAGGATAACGCTCATCGCCAACATGCACAGCGATGCATGAAAGATGAAACTAGGGACCTTAATCACTGACCAGTAACGAGCAGGTTGAAACAGTTTGCCTGTTGAACGCTGTGGGTTGGTCTCTTTCATACCAAACAGCATCAAGCTACCGACCAGAACCGAAAATCCCGCCATGAAACTAAAGTTGCTGCGCCATCCAAATTCCTGGGTTAACCAACTACCCAATATTGGCGCTAACGCCGGGATAAAACAGATCGCACCATTTAGGTAACTGATCATCTTACCGCTTTTTTGGGGGCCAAAAATGTCGCGAACAGTGGCAAAGGCCGCAACAGACGTCGCACACGCCCCTAGACCTTGCAGCAGGCGAGCCATTAGCATCCACTCGATTGATTGAGCCGCCCACGCCAAGCAAGCGCTCAAACCGTAAATACCAATACCTACTAGTGCCACTGTTCGTCGTCCGTATCTATCGGCAATCGGGCCTGCAATTAACTGGCCTACACCCATAGAAAATAAGAAGAAAGTGATCGTATCTTGTGCCAAGGTGTGTTCCACGTGAAACGCCTGCGCCATTGTCGGCAGTGCTGGTAGATAGATATCAATCGCTAATGGGCTAAACAGCACCAAAAGCACGAGCAGTGGCATTTGCATCTTAGTTGGCATACGAATTTACTTAGTGAGTTGTTTTATTGATTTGCAGTATAAGGGGCTAGCAATATGAATGAAAATGGTCAATATTCATTAGTATTATTCCCATTAGGAATTTTTCTATGAACATAGACCAATTGATGCGCATCGATCTTAACCTATTGGTGTGCTTGAACGTTCTTATTGAAGAACAGAGTGTTACCCGAGCAGGAGCGAGATTGTGTCTTAGCCAGTCGGCTGTCAGCAAGTCGCTGGCCAAATTGCGTGAGCTATTTGACGACCCACTGTTTTACCGGACTTCTCAAGGGCTTAAACCTAGCCCAAAATGTTTATACCTCCAGCCAAAGCTCAAAGGCCTGATCCATCATCTAGAAGATCTCACCCAACCACAGCAATTTGACCCTGCAACCTCAACCCGCCAATTTAATGTAGCGTTAGTTGAGAGCGTTTATCCGCTGATTCTGCCCCATTTCATACCGGATATTTTTGCCAAAGCACCACAAATCCGCTTCACTACCCATGCTTGGTCAAGAGAAACCTTTCGCCAACTCCAATCAGGTGATGTTGACCTAGGCATTACAGGTAAAGATATCGCCCAGCAGGATGCCGCTATGACGATGTTGCCACCTAAAGATATTCGCTGGAAAGAGATCTATCGAGATGACCAAGTTTGCCTGGTGAGAAAAGATCACCCGTTACTCAGCAACCCTTGGACACTAGAAACCTACCTAAAACAACGCCACGTACAAGTACGTTGTGATGGCAACGACCGCTGGTTACTCGACTATCGTCTTGCGGATGCAGGTTTAGAACGCGACATCGCAATGTACGTCCCAGACTTTAATAGTGCCGCCAGTCTGTGCACATATACTGACCTCGTCTTTACCGCCCCAAGGCACTTTTGTCGCTATATTTCACAATTTCTCGACTTAACCCTGATTCCCCTGCCAACTGACTTGCCGCCAATGGCTTACACTCTGTTTTGGCATCAAGACAGGGAGAATGACCCAGCACTCAGTTGGCTACGAGATTTGATCCAGCATAACACCGAACATTTAAGTGAAAATGACCAATCGAATTGATTGCGATTGCACAAAAAAAACACTAGCCTGTAACCACAAAAATTGGCCATAAGAAGATCTACATTTTTATATAAGAGCCAGTTAAAACACCCACGCCTATCAGTCACGGCGTACACCCAACAAAAAGGATCACGACATGCAAATTAGCACGGCTCAAAAGGTAGAGTTACTACGCCAATGGATGAGCGAACAGCAGCTTGACGCAATCATCATTCCGCACGAAGACGAGTTTCTTGGTGAGTACTTACCGGAGCACAATGAACGCCTACTTTGGGCGACCGGCTTCACGGGTTCAGCAGGTGCCGCCGTGATTACTGCGGATAAAGCCGCAATTTTTGTCGATGGTCGCTACACGGTTCAAGTCACTAAGCAAGTCCCTAATGATGTATTTGAATATCAACATCTGATCGAAAACCCGCCATTAACTTGGATTTTGGATCAATTACCAGCGGGTCTAAAAGTAGGTATTGACGCCAACTTGCATTCAGCAAAATGGCTCAAACAAGCCCAGCAGACTCTCGAGAACCATGCTCAATTGGTCGTGTGCAAAGCAAATCCAGTAGACAGTGTTTGGTTAGATCGTCCTGCACCTCAACTGAGCAAGGTGTCACTGATGGGCCAAGAACGTAGTGGTCAACATAGCCAAGACAAGCGCTCACTTATCGGTAAAGCACTGGCTGATTTGGGTGCTGATTCAGCTCTGCTTACACAACTTGATAGTATTTGTTGGCTATTGAATATCCGTGGCTTAGATGTATCTCGTCTTCCTGTTGTACTGTCTCAAGCCATCATCAACCAAAATGGCGAAGTTGCACTGTTTGTCGATAAAGCCCGACTACCTGAGCAGTTCGATGCCCACGTTGGCCAAGGGGTTAGCGTCTACTCTCCTTCTCATCTGGAGTCGCAACTTGAAAGCCTTGCGGGAAAAAAAGTTCTCGTCGATCCGGCGACTAGCAACGCTTGGTTTACACTTCAATTGCAAAACCTAGGTGCAGAAATCATTGAATCTAGTGACCCTTGTGCACTGCCAAAAGCAGCCAAAAATGCCACTGAAATTCAGGGTATGAAAGATTGTCATATCAGAGATGGCGCCGCTATGGTCAACTTCCTAACTTGGTTAGATGCGGAAGTGGCTAAGGGTAACCTTCAGGATGAAGCCATTTTGTCTGACAGACTGCAACAGTTCCGTGAAGTCGACGAGACTCTCGTTGACCTAAGCTTCGACACCATTTCAGCTGCAGGTGGAAATGCTGCCATGTGTCACTACAACCACAACAACCAACCTGAACCAGGTAAGCTTGAACTAAACACGCTATATTTGGTGGATTCAGGTGGTCAATACCTAGATGGTACTACCGACATTACTCGTACTATCGCTATCGGTCAGCCGAGTGATGAAATGAAGCAACAGTTTACCTTGGTGCTAAAAGGTCACATTGGTCTTGCCCGTGCCCGCTTCCCGAAAGGTACCACTGGTCATCAACTGGATGTTTTAGCTCGTGCACCTCTATGGGCACAGGGTTATAACTATGACCATGGTACAGGCCATGGCGTGGGCCACTTCCTAAGCGTGCATGAAGGTCCGCAACGTATCGCACCAGCAGTAAATACGGTAGCGCTTGAAGAAGGCATGGTACTTTCTAACGAACCAGGCTACTACCGAGCAGACGATTTTGGTATTCGTATAGAGAACCTTGAGCTAGTAAAGGAATTCGAAACTCAAGGGGACATGTCAGTGCTAGGTTTTGAATCTCTGACTCGATGTCCAATCGATAAGCGTTGTATCAATGTGAATATGCTTAACCGCCCTGAGCTTGAATGGCTGAACGAGTACCACCGCAATGTATGGATGGAAGTAAGCCCACTAGTTGAAGGTGAAGCACTTGCTTGGTTGGAGCAGGCAACCGATCCTCTGACTTACGACCAAGATAAGTAACGAGTAGCTCGCTGCGACACACAAAACAATAAGACACACAAAAACTATAAAAGGGCCGCTCAGTAATGAGTGGCCCTTTTTTGTTTGCTAGCGTATACGGTGATGTTTCACGTGAAACACCAGATAGCTATTGCGCTTTCTCAATTTTAACTTGTATGGGTCAGGCTTTACCTCAACAACCCTTAATGATTAAACCCACCGGAATAGGCTTGATGCCAATCTCTCCATACCACTTCTAAGCCACGAGATTTCACTGCGGCAGCTACCTGATCGGCACTGCGCTCATCACTGATTGCAAATTGCTCTAGCTCTTGTTCATCGTTGGCATAGCCACCCGGTTGGGTTTTGGACGCTGCCGAGATAGTCGTGATCCCTAATGGCATCACATTATCTCGGAACGACTCAGACTCTCTGGTTGATAGCGATAACTCAACTTCACCGTTTAGAAGTCGATAGGCACAAATCAATTGCACCAGTTGCTTATCTGACATCACCGACTTCGGTTCAATACTTCCCTCACAAGGGCGAATCCTAGGAAATGAAATCGAATAGCGAGTCTTCCAATAGGTACGCTCTAGGTAGTCTAGATGCGCTGCAACGTGGAAACTGTCAGTGCGCCAATCTTCAAGGCCAATTAGCGCACCAATTCCAATCTTATCAATACCCGCTTTTGCCAATCGATCAGCCGTATCGAGTCGGAAGTTAAAGTCTTTCTTGTTGCCCCGCAGGTGGTGTTTGGCATAGGTCGATGGATGGTAAGTTTCCTGATAGACCATTACCGCATCAAGCCCAAGTTGCTTGAGTTCTGCATACTCATCCTGCTCTAGCGGTTGAACTTCCATGGCCAGATAGCTGAAATTTCTACGTACCTGTGGCAATACCTGGCGAAAGTATTTCATGCCTACCTTGGTTTCGTGCTCCCCAGTCACCAGAAGAACGCTATCGAACTGCATCGACTTGATGGCATCAATCTCTTGGTCAATTTCATCTGCATTTAGGGTCTTGCGCTTTATGCGGTGCTCCATCGAAAAACCACAATAGGTGCATTCATTGGAGCAAAGGTTCGATAGGTATAACGGTACATACATGGAAACCGTATGGCCAAAACGCTTACGAGTCGCCGCAAATGACAGCTGAGCCATCTGTTCCAAATATGCCTCTCCGGCCGGAGAGATCATCGCCATAAAGTCATCTAAATTACGCTTAGGTTTAGCCAGCGCTCGCTCAACGTCCGCTGCAGTCTTAGAGTAGATCGCAAGACGAATCTGATCCCAATCAAACTGTTTAAACTGGTCGCTAAAGGCCATATCAGCTCTCCAAGAACGCCGTCAATGGACTCGATGCTATCGCTTGATTAACACGGCCTGCAAGGCCAGCCTCATAAGCCATTCGTCCACTCTCAACCGCCATCTTAAATGCTTTTGCCATTGCTACTGGGTCCGCTGCAGAAGCAATGGCGGTGTTAACAAGCACCGCATCCGCTCCCAGCTCCATTGCAAATGCAGCGTGAGATGGAGCGCCAATCCCAGCATCTACCACAACCGGCACGTTGGCCTGTTCAATAATAATCTTAAGAAACTCTTCAGAGACCAGACCTTGGTTTGAGCCAATTGGTGCACCCAGCGGCATCACAGCAGCACAGCCAACTTCCTCCAGACGCTTACATAGCACAGGGTCAGCATGACAATATGGCAAGACAATAAAGCCTTTCTCAACCAACTCCTCTGCTGCTTTTAGGGTTTCAATTGGGTCCGGCATTAGGTACTTAGGATCTGGGTGTATCTCAAGTTTTAGCCAATTAGTGCCTAACGCCTCTCGGGCGAGTTCGGCAGCAAAGACTGCTTCTTTGGCTGTCTTCGCACCTGAGGTGTTTGGCAGCAGCTTAATATTGTTTTCGATTAGTGGCGCAAGGATATCGTCTTGCTGATTTTCTAGATCGACTCGCTTAAGAGCCATGGTTGCCAACTCTGAACCAGACACCGCTAGCGACTCAGCCATCAGCTGGCTATTTGCAAATTTGCCAGTACCCGTAAATAGGCGTGACGAGAAAGTATGATTAGCGATAGTTAGCATATCAGCCCCCTGCAATTGCTTGAAACAGCGTAATCGAATCGCCTTCACTTAGCGTGGTAGAAGACCACTGCTGCTTAGGCACAATATTTTGGTTTACCGCCGCAGCGTAGCCCATTGCGTCCTCTACAATCGAAGCTACGATGGCTTCCAAACTGCTATCGCTAGCGACACTGCGAGTCTGGTCATTGATGGTAATCTTGATCATCTTCTATCACTCTTATGCTGGATTTGACGATTGCTCGTGTTGTTTTTGATGCGTGCCACATACGGGACAAGCAGCATTCTTTTCAAAATGTAGTTTTTGCCAACTCATGCCTAGCCCATCAAACAGATGGAGACATACTGAGTTAGTCGAGTTTGATGACTCTATCTCTAACAGATAACGAATTGCAGCTAGCGCTTGATAGGTTCCTAAAGTAGCCACAACAGGCCCTACAATACCCATGGTGCTACAGCTGTTTTTCTGTTTGGGAGCAACAGGCACCAAACACTGATAGCAAGGCTCGCTTGCGTCAAGACTCTCTTGGTCTTTCGCTGGCTGGTTAGTGAATACTGCCATCTGCCCCTTCCAACCAATCGCCGAGGCAGATACCAAAGCCGTGCTACTCTCGACACAGGCTTGGTTAATCTCAAAGCGAGTAGCGAAGTTATCACTGCAATCGAGAACCAAGTCAGCCATCATGACTTCTAGCTTGAGCTGATTGCCCTGAAGCATGCTCCTCACAGCTCGTGCGTGGATTAGTGGGTTGTTGGCTTTGATGGTATCTACTAGTGCTTGCGCCTTGCTAACACCGACCTGCTGATTGCTAAAGGCAACTTGTCGCTGAAGGTTACTAATCTCAACCTCATCTCCATCGGCAATGACAATACTACCTACGCCTGCCGATGCTAAATACAAAGCAACAGGGTTACCAAGCCCGCCTGCGCCAACAATAAGTACCTTGGCTTGCTTGAGTTTTAGCTGCCCCTGTTCCCCAACTTCGCTCAGTGCAACCTGACGCTGGTAGCGGATAAATTCATTATCGGTAAGCATTAGTGCGCTTCAGCCTGATTAAAGATCTGTTGATTAAAGTCGTCTATCACTTGCTTTGGGTCTTCTGACAGAGTGATTGCACGTACTACCGCAAGGCTTGTCACGCCACATGCGTAGACCTGACTTGCGTTAGTCATATCAATTCCCCCTATTGCTACCGTTGGCGTATCACCCAATGCCTTCTGGTAGTGAGCGAGGCGAACGAGCCCTTGTGGTTTGGACGGCATCTGCTTGGTGGTGGTTGGGAATATATGACCAAGAGCAATATAGCTCGGCTTGAGTTGACGAATCCGCAGTAGCTCGTAGTAGCCATGGGTTGATAGTCCAATTCGCAAACCTGCTTGCTGGATCTGTTCTAGGTCTGCTACCGAAAGGTCCTCTTGCCCAAGATGGACACCATAGGCCTGATGTTTAATCGCTAGCTGCCAATAGTCGTTGATAAATAGCTGAGCATTGTATTCACGCCCAAGTGCCGCTGCTCGCTCGATCTGAGCTTCTAGATCGGATTGCTGTGAGTCTTTGATGCGCAACTGTAGCGTAGTGATACCAAGTTTAAGTAGTCGCTCAATCCACTCTACGCTATCAACGACTGGGTATAACCCAAGCTTGTTCGCTTCAACCGATGCAAACTTAGCCCGATTTAGTTTGGTTGTTGCAATATCAAGCTCAGAGTCATTTAGAACTGGAACTGGGAAGTGAGTATCTGAATCGGTCCATGTTTCACGTGAAACACCACCCTGTGTCATGGCTCTCGCCAGCATCAGCGAGTCTTCAAGTGGAAAATCGAGTACAAGAGCTGTCAGAAGCCACGAGAAATGCAGTTGTTCAGAAACAGTACAATCTTCACAACTAAACTCTATTGCTCGACGCTCACCAAGGTGCTGCCAGCAATCAAAGCCGCTTTGCCCTCGCGTAGAGCTCAGTGCAACAAGGTTATCACCATATTGCGAGATTAGCTCTGATATCTGGTTGATGTCAGCTGCATAGATACAGTTAAGAACCTCATCTTGGAGAGTGTTCAATTCGGTTGCAAAGTTGATCGATTGGCTTTGTCCGTCAATTTGGATCTGGAACAAGTGAGTTGGGCTGGTGCCCAACTCGATGTTGCCAGTTTCAAAATCAGCTTGTGCCGCCACCGCTAGGTTTACTTCAATGAGTTCAACTAGGTGTTGGTACTGATTAGGAATTAGCAATTGGTTCATTATGACTCGCTTACTTCTTCAGCTAGTTTGTACAATTGAGAGCCTTGTGCTTTGAACTCTTCTGATTTTTGCTTCATGCCTTCTAGTGGATCGTCGAGTAACTTCACTTCAATCGCTTGGTTCTCATCAAGACCTTTGGCGTACTCACGCACCTCGTGAGATATCTTCATTGAACAGAACTTAGGACCACACATTGAACAGAAGTGTGCTACTTTGCCCGACTCTTGAGGCAGGGTTTCATCGTGGTAAGCACGAGCAGTATCTGGGTCCAGTGCAAGGTTGAATTGGTCTTCCCAACGGAATTCAAAACGAGCCTTAGAGAGTGCATTATCGCGAACCTGAGAGCCTGGATGCCCCTTGGCAAGGTCTGCAGCATGCGCTGCGAGCTTATAGGTAATCAAGCCAACCTTAACGTCATCTTTGTTTGGCAGGCCAAGGTGCTCTTTTGGCGTAACATAACAAAGCATGGCACAGCCGTACCAACCGATCAGCGCCGCACCAATACCAGAGGTAATGTGATCATAGCCCGGTGCAATGTCCGTTGTTAGTGGACCAAGGGTGTAGAATGGCGCCTCGTGACAATGCTCTAGCTGCTCATCCATGTTCTCTTTGATCATGTGCATTGGGATATGACCAGGGCCCTCAATGATGACCTGAACGTCATATTCCCAGGCAATCTTAGTAAGCTCACCTAGAGTGCGTAGTTCGGCAAACTGAGCCTCATCATTGGCATCTGCAACAGAGCCGGGGCGCAGGCCGTCACCGAGAGAAAGCGAGACATCGTATTGGGCACAGATCTCACAAATCTCACGGAAGTTATCGTAAAGGAAGCTTTCTTGGTGGTGTGCTAGACACCATTTAGCAATGATAGAGCCACCACGAGAAACGATGCCAGTAACACGTTGAGCGGTCATTGGAACATGGTGCAGACGGAGACCAGCATGGATTGTAAAGTAATCCACTCCCTGCTCAGCTTGCTCGATAAGGGTATCTCGCATTACTTCCCAGGTTAGGTCCTCTGCGATGCCGTTTACCTTCTCCAGTGCTTGGTACATAGGCACGGTTCCGATTGGCACTGGGCTATTGCGCAGGATCCATTCACGAGTCTCATGAATATTGCGACCCGTAGATAGGTCCATTACGGTATCACCGCCCCAGCGCGTCCCCCACACCAGTTTCTCTACTTCTTCTTCAATAGAAGACGTCACTGATGAGTTACCAATATTGGCATTAACTTTCACCAAGAAGTTACGGCCAATGATCATTGGCTCAGCTTCTGGGTGGTTGATGTTAAGAGGGATAATTGCTCGGCCTTCCGCCACTTCTTGGCGAACAAACTCTGGCGTGATCTCTTTTGGCAAATTTGCACCAAAGCTTTGCCCTGGGTGCTGACGATTTAGCTGCTCATCAGCATACTTAGCACGCCCCATGTTTTCGCGAATCGCTATATACTCCATCTCAGGAGTAATAATGCCCTGACGTGCGTAGTGCATCTGGGTAACACATTTGCCAGTAACCGCACGACGAATTGGAGGCAAGTTACCATAGCGAAGCTCATCCAGGGCTTCATCTTCAAGGCGCTCTTTGGTGTAAACCGAGCTCACGTCATCAAGCACCTCGGTATCAGCTCGCTCGTCGATCCATGCCTGACGCATCTTAGGTAAACCATTATATAGATCGATGGTATGCTCAGGGTCGGTATAGACACCAGAGGTATCGTAAACTCGAACAGGCTCATTCGGTTCGAAGATTGGGTTTTCCTTAGTACCGCCGATTAGGCTGTCAGCCAAAGCGATTTCACGCATGGGTACGCGGATATCGGCACGGCTGCCTTCTACGTAAACCTTGGTTGAGTTAGGGTATGGTTGCACCGATAGAGTATCGATGAAATTCTTCGCTTCCAGTCTCGCTTGTTTGCGACTCGACATAGCATTTTCCTTTGTATTATTAGAGAAATGCTTGGCGGAATGGTGCTACAAGAGGTGCGGGCTTAAGTACAATGTTAGTACTTACTAACCCTATAAGATAAGTGTGGGAACTGCTAGTACAGTTATCTTCTCTTGTTCCCTTCGCAGGTATTAGCCTGATCAGGTTCAACGGATCCCGCAATGCGGTCTCAGCTATGCTCTAAAAAGAGCGAAGCACTCCGACAAGTGACGACAATTATAAAAAAAGAGCAGCGACATAACCACTACTCTTTAACAAATCTGATCTCTGTTTTACATCAACTATAGGCTCGCCCGCATAATCAGCTGAAAACCAATCCATGCAGCTGAGATGCTGAGTACCACATTGAGTAGTACGTTGAGCCCCATCTTGAAAAATGCCCCCTGCTGCATAAGCAATACGTTATCCATAGAAAATGTGGAGAAGGTCGTCAATGCACCTAAGAAGCCAAGACCAATAATCTGGCGCCATGGCTGGGTCGCTAGCAGTTCACTTTCAAACGCCGCAATTAACATCCCCATAATAAGAGAACCAACGACATTGACGGTTAATGTGCCATATGGGAAACCACGACCAAACATAGCGACACAAGCTTCAGAAACCAAGTATCTAGAACATGCACCAAAAGCACCACCCAAAGCAATGCAACCTAATATATACGCCTGACTCATAATTGTAGTTCCATAAAAATCTTGCTCCTAGTTTAAGCATTTCAAACAAGAATTCGAGCCTAATCCACGCAAAGATCTATAACACATTGCACACCATTCAAGATAACTATGAAAAAGTTACAGGAGTCACCTTTGTAAACTAGTGCAATTGAATTAGATACCAATAACGCTTTCCTTGCTTTACTTGTTAACAATTTAACAACATGCAAGGAGTGCATACCATGAGTGTTTCCACCCAAATTACACGAGGCGCTATATTTGCCGCATGCGCATTAGCCGCAGCGGGTGCGTTAGTATTTAACGCCTTTCCACTATATCTATCGAGCATTGCTCAGCAGTTCGGTCTCAACGACGAACAACTTGGTTTGCTCGGCAGTGCTTATCTAGGTGCGTTTGCCCTTGTTGCCCTTTTCTCTCCATTTTGGGTCAAACGTACACCTTGGAAATTGGTCTCAAGCATTGGTTATGCATTGATGGCGATAGGCAGTTATGGATTAACGGTGACTACTGCAGACAATGTGCACCTTGTGATGGCAGCTATCGGTTTTGGCTCCGGCATTGTTTTCACCATTTCTCTTGCGATTCTGAGCGCTGCGCACAACCCTGATAAAGCCTATGGTTGGAAGTTAGTGCTTGAGATGGTATCAGCGGGTATCTTGGTCTATGTCGTCACTAGCATAGTACAAGCTCAGTTTGGTTTTGCTGGCTTCATCTGGACAGTATTAGCCATCTATGCGCTTTCACTAGTCTCACTAGTAAATCTACCTGCCAATTTCCTCGCCAAAGAGCAAGCAAGTGAGAAAGGTAGCAAGCTAAATTTACCTGCACTTCTAGCCTCATTTGCCCTTTTTTTCCAAGCTGGTACGTTTGCCGGTTTGTGGGGCTTTGTAGAGCGCATCGGGTCAGATATGGGGATCGGCTCAGATCTTATTGGCATGACGATCTCAGGATCTATTCTCGCCGGGATCGGTGGTGCACTTTGCTGTGTAGCATTCGGAGCAAAATACTCACACCGCTCTTTGATCTTATCTGGCTTAGCAATATCACTTGTTACTTTAGCATTGCTACAGTGGTTCCCATCCACGCTTACCTTTATCGTCGCAGTATGTTTGATTAATGCCCTACTACAGTTCCTAATAGCGTCTCTAATGGCTCTAGTAACGGATAACGACCAAACGGGTAAGTACACTGTCATGATGGCTTTTGTGCTGCCTATGGGCGGTGCAATCGGCCCAGGTGTACTCGGTGCCATCGTTGAAGCTTACGGCTTTAGCATGGGCTATGTATGGGCAACCTTATTCATCATATTAACTGGTGTAATGGTCGTAGCATCTACAAGTTCTGCACAATCAATACAACAAGGCCAGTTGGCGGCTGAAGAGGGCTAAGCCCCTCAAAAACAACAAAGCCTCGGCACTAAGTCCGAGGCTTTGTTTTATATGGTAAACAGCCTTCAAAGGTTTTCCGCTCTCGTATTAGTCCAAGAAAGCAATTCTTTTGGCTCTTCCCTTTTCCCCTTAGCGTAAGCGTCCGTTAGCAAAGCGTCCCCTTTCCCGAAGTACGAAAAACCTCCATCGTTCGCTAAAGCCTATAAACGCAAAAAAGCCCCGTCTTTCGACGAGGCTTTTAAGATGGCAGGGGTGGAGAGATTCGACCGGGCTGGCGCTCCAGCTCCCAACACTCGCTTTGGAAAAGCGATAGATACGAAAAAGCCCCGTCGTTCGACGAGGCTTCTGTGTGTGGCAGGGGTGGAGAGATTCGAACTCCCAACACGCGGATTTGGAATCCGCTGCTCTGCCAATTGGAGCTACACCCCTAAATTTTTATAAATCCAGCAAACGCTAGATTCAAAAAAACCTCGCAATAGCGAGGCTTTCGAATAAGTGGCGGAGTGGACGGGACTCGAACCCGCGACCCCCGGCGTGACAGGCCGGTATTCTAACCAACTGAACTACCACTCCGCAGTGGCGTACTTGCTATTTGAGCAAGTGTCCAAAATTAAAGCCTGGCGATGTCCTACTCTCACATGGGGAAGCCCCACACTACCATCGGCGCTATTGCGTTTCACTTCTGAGTTCGGCATGGAAATCAGGTGGGTCCACAATGCTATGGTCGCCAAGCAAATTCTGTTTATCGGTAAACGGCCATCGGCATTCGGCCAACGGGGTCTAGCGATAATCATCTGGAAAGCTGTTCTTTGTTCTCACGCCGTCGGCCCTTAGCCGCTCGCCGTTTACCGTCTCTACACATTCAATTCGTTCTTAGCTTTGAGTCCATCAAAACCCCTTGGGTGTTGTATGGTTAAGCCTCACGGGCAATTAGTACAGGTTAGCTCAACGCCTCACAACGCTTACACACCCTGCCTATCAACGTTCTAGTCTCGAACAACCCTTTAGGACACTTAAAGTGCCAGGGAAGACTCATCTCAGGGCTCGCTTCCCGCTTAGATGCTTTCAGCGGTTATCGATTCCGAACTTAGCTACCGGGCAATGCCATTGGCATGACAACCCGAACACCAGAGGTTCGTCCACTCCGGTCCTCTCGTACTAGGAGCAGCCCCCTTCAATCTTCCAACGCCCACGGCAGATAGGGACCGAACTGTCTCACGACGTTCTAAACCCAGCTCGCGTACCACTTTAAATGGCGAACAGCCATACCCTTGGGACCGACTTCAGCCCCAGGATGTGATGAGCCGACATCGAGGTGCCAAACACCGCCGTCGATATGAACTCTTGGGCGGTATCAGCCTGTTATCCCCGGAGTACCTTTTATCCGTTGAGCGATGGCCCTTCCATACAGAACCACCGGATCACTATGACCTGCTTTCGCACCTGCTCGAATTGTCATTCTCGCAGTCAAGCGGGCTTATGCCATTGCACTAACCACACGATGTCCAACCGTGTTTAGCCCACCTTCGTGCTCCTCCGTTACTCTTTGGGAGGAGACCGCCCCAGTCAAACTACCCACCAGGCACTGTCCTCAACCCCGATTAGGGGTCTAAGTTAGAACATCAACACTACAAGGGTGGTATTTCAAGGACGGCTCCACTTGAACTGGCGCCCAAGTTTCAAAGCCTCCCACCTATCCTACACATGTAGGGTCAATGTTCAGTGCCAAGCTGTAGTAAAGGTTCACGGGGTCTTTCCGTCTAGCCGCGGGTACACTGCATCTTCACAGCGATTTCAATTTCACTGAGTCTCGGGTGGAGACAGCGTGGCCATCATTACGCCATTCGTGCAGGTCGGAACTTACCCGACAAGGAATTTCGCTACCTTAGGACCGTTATAGTTACGGCCGCCGTTTACCGGGGCTTCGATCAAGAGCTTCGACTTACGTCTAACCCCATCAATTAACCTTCCGGCACCGGGCAGGCGTCACACCGTATACGTCATCTTACGATTTTGCACAGTGCTGTGTTTTTAATAAACAGTTGCAGCCACCTGGTATCTGCGACTCTCGTTAGCTCCATCCGCAAGGGACTTCACCCACAAGAGCGTACCTTCTCCCGAAGTTACGGTACCATTTTGCCTAGTTCCTTCACCCGAGTTCTCTCAAGCGCCTTGGTATTCTCTACCCGACCACCTGTGTCGGTTTGGGGTACGATTCCTTACAATCTGAAGCTTAGAGGCTTTTCCTGGAAGCATGGCATCAATGACTTCACATCCGTAGATGCTCGACATCGTATCTCAGCGTTAAGAAGAACCGGATTTACCTAATTCTTCCGCCTACGTACTTGAACCTGGACAACCGTCGCCAGGCCCACCTAGCCTTCTCCGTCCCCCCATCGCAATTGTAAGAAGTACGGGAATATTAACCCGTTTCCCATCGACTACGCCTTTCGGCCTCGCCTTAGGGGTCGACTTACCCTGCCCCGATTAACGTTGGACAGGAACCCTTGGTCTTCCGGCGAGGAGGTTTTTCACCCCCTTTATCGTTACTCATGTCAGCATTCGCACTTCTGATACGTCCAGCAGCCCTTACAGACCACCTTCAACCGCTTACAGAACGCTCCCCTACCCCGCATACAAAGTATGCAGCCGCAGCTTCGGTTTACTACTTAGCCCCGTTACATCTTCCGCGCAGGCCGACTCGACCAGTGAGCTATTACGCTTTCTTTAAATGATGGCTGCTTCTAAGCCAACATC
Organism: Vibrio sp. SCSIO 43136; assembly: GCF_023716565.1. Taxonomy (NCBI): domain Bacteria; kingdom Pseudomonadati; phylum Pseudomonadota; class Gammaproteobacteria; order Vibrionales; family Vibrionaceae; genus Vibrio; species Vibrio sp. SCSIO 43136. The sequence goes on from NZ_CP071848.1 coordinate 3,122,702, forward strand.
CTGGCTGTCTGAGCCTTCCCACATCGTTTCCCACTTAGTAGTAATTTGGGACCTTAGCTGGCGGTCTGGGTTGTTTCCCTCTCCACGACGGACGTTAGCACCCGCCGTGTGTCTCCCGGATAGTACTTACTGGTATTCGGAGTTTGCAAAGGGTTGGTAAGTCGGGATGACCCCCTAGCCTTAACAGTGCTCTACCCCCAGTAGTATTCGTCCGAGGCGCTACCTAAATAGCTTTCGGGGAGAACCAGCTATCTCCAGGTTTGATTGGCCTTTCACCCCTAGCCACAAGTCATCCGCTAATTTTTCAACATTAGTCGGTTCGGTCCTCCAGTTGATGTTACTCAACCTTCAACCTGCCCATGGCTAGATCACCTGGTTTCGGGTCTATATCCAGAGACTACATCGCCCAGTTAAGACTCGGTTTCCCTACGGCTCCCCTAGATGGTTAACCTTGCCACTGAATATAAGTCGCTGACCCATTATACAAAAGGTACGCAGTCACCCCACAAGGAGGCTCCTACTGCTTGTACGTACACGGTTTCAGGTTCTATTTCACTCCCCTCACAGGGGTTCTTTTCGCCTTTCCCTCACGGTACTGGTTCACTATCGGTCAGTCAGTAGTATTTAGCCTTGGAGGATGGTCCCCCCATATTCAGACAGGATATCACGTGTCCCGCCCTACTCGATTTCACTGATGATGCGTCGACAACTACGGGACTATCACCCTGTATCGTTGAACTTTCCAGAACATTCGTCTAACGCATTAAAAGCTTAAGGGCTAATCCAATTTCGCTCGCCGCTACTTTCGGAATCTCGGTTGATTTCTCTTCCTTCGGGTACTTAGATGTTTCAGTTCCCCGAGTTCGCCTCACTAACCTATGTATTCAGTTAGTGATGACCGCTTATGCGGCCGGGTTTCCCCATTCAGAAATCCCAGACTCAAATGGTTTTTACTACCTAATCTGGGCTTATCGCAAGTTAATACGTCTTTCATCGCCTCTGACTGCCAAGGCATCCACCGTATACGCTTAGTCACTTAACCATACAACCCGAAGGGGTCTTTACGTATGGCAAACAACCAAGGTTTCGTTATCTCATTATTGAATGAGCGAGATAACATTTCGATTTTGCCGGACTCAAATTTCCAAGAACACTTGAATGTGTGTTGGTACCTAATTCTAAGAATTAGGATTTGAGAACTTTTAATTTGAATAACAACGCATATCTAAAAGATATGGGGATTGTTGTTATTCGTCAGCTTTCCAAATTGTTAAAGAGCATGAGTTTCTTATCGAAACCATTTTTAAAAACACTCACAAGAATGCGTTTAAAGATGGTGGGCGATACCGGGCTCGAACCAGTGACCCCCTGCTTGTAAGGCAGGTGCTCTCCCAACTGAGCTAATCGCCCACGATAAGTTTTACGTCCTGTGGAAGACGTCAAGAATGGTGGAGCTAAGCAGGATCGAACTGCTGACCTCCTGCGTGCAAGGCAGGCGCTCTCCCAGCTGAGCTATAGCCCCATCTTGAAAGTTATTTCTCAAAGGAGAAATGGTGGGTCGTGCAGGATTCGAACCTGCGACCAATTGATTAAAAGTCAACTGCTCTACCAACTGAGCTAACGACCCAATGGTATCCCGTAGGGGAGTCGAACCCCTGTTACCGCCGTGAAAGGGCGGTGTCCTAGGCCTCTAGACGAACGGGACACTGCGCGAACATGTCTTGGGGGACATATTCAAAACTCTCTTACTTTATAAACCGTATCAATCTGTGTGGACACTAATCAAAGCTAATCTTTCGTATAAGGAGGTGATCCAGCCCCAGGTTCCCCTAGGGCTACCTTGTTACGACTTCACCCCAGTCATGAACCACAAAGTGGCAAGCGTCCTCCCGAAGGTTAAACTACCTGCTTCTTTTGCAGCCCACTCCCATGGTGTGACGGGCGGTGTGTACAAGGCCCGGGAACGTATTCACCGTGGCATTCTGATCCACGATTACTAGCGATTCCGACTTCATGGAGTCGAGTTGCAGACTCCAATCCGGACTACGACGCACTTTTTGGGATCCGCTCACCATCGCTGGCTGGCAACCCTCTGTATGCGCCATTGTAGCACGTGTGTAGCCCTACTCGTAAGGGCCATGATGACTTGACGTCGTCCCCACCTTCCTCCGGTTTATCACCGGCAGTCTCCCTGGAGTTCCCGACATTACTCGCTGGCAAACAAGGATAAGGGTTGCGCTCGTTGCGGGACTTAACCCAACATTTCACAACACGAGCTGACGACAGCCATGCAGCACCTGTCTCAGAGTTCCCGAAGGCACACCTGCGTCTCCGCTGGCTTCTCTGGATGTCAAGAGTAGGTAAGGTTCTTCGCGTTGCATCGAATTAAACCACATGCTCCACCGCTTGTGCGGGCCCCCGTCAATTCATTTGAGTTTTAATCTTGCGACCGTACTCCCCAGGCGGTCTACTTAACGCGTTAGCTCCGAAAGCCACGGCTCAAGGCCACAACCTCCAAGTAGACATCGTTTACGGCGTGGACTACCAGGGTATCTAATCCTGTTTGCTCCCCACGCTTTCGCATCTGAGTGTCAGTATCTGTCCAGGGGGCCGCCTTCGCCACCGGTATTCCTTCAGATCTCTACGCATTTCACCGCTACACCTGAAATTCTACCCCCCTCTACAGTACTCTAGCCTGCCAGTTTCAAATGCAGTTCCGAGGTTGAGCCTCGGGCTTTCACATCTGACTTAACAAACCACCTGCATGCGCTTTACGCCCAGTAATTCCGATTAACGCTCGCACCCTCCGTATTACCGCGGCTGCTGGCACGGAGTTAGCCGGTGCTTCTTCTGCAGCTAACGTCAAACACTAACGCTATTAACGTTAATGCCTTCCTCACTGCTGAAAGTACTTTACAACCCGAAGGCCTTCTTCATACACGCGGCATGGCTGCATCAGGCTTGCGCCCATTGTGCAATATTCCCCACTGCTGCCTCCCGTAGGAGTCTGGACCGTGTCTCAGTTCCAGTGTGGCTGATCATCCTCTCAGACCAGCTAGGGATCGTCGCCTTGGTGAGCCATTACCTCACCAACTAGCTAATCCCACCTGGGCTAATCTTGACGCGAGAGGCCCGAAGGTCCCCCTCTTTGGCCCGAAGGCGTTATGCGGTATTAGCTATCGTTTCCAATAGTTATCCCCCACATCAAGGCATATTCCCAGGCATTACTCACCCGTCCGCCGCTCGACGCCGTTATCGTTCCCCGAAGGTTCAGATAACTCGTTTCCGCTCGACTTGCATGTGTTAGGCCTGCCGCCAGCGTTCAATCTGAGCCATGATCAAACTCTTCAATTTAAGATTTTGTCGGCTCAATGAATACTGAACATTGCTCTTGCTAATAAATAGCATAAGTAATGTTTGAATTGACTGTGCTGAGTCTTTCGACTCAATGGTCACTTCGTATCATTGAAACCAAGTTGAAACCGAAGTTTCGTTTTTGATTATCGTCAACGAGTGCCCACACAGATTGATAGGTTTAAATTGTTAAAGAGCTTTCACTTCGTGAGGTCTCTCTCGAAGTGGACGGTCATTTTAGCGAGTTAAGTTTTAGTGTCAACCACTTTTTTCAAAACTTTTTCAAGCAACTTGCTTGGCTAAGTGACCTTGCTAACTCGTTAGTGCTTTCTTTCGAAGCCATCCCGTGTCAGCGAGGTGGCATTATAGAGATCCGAACTTAGTTGGCAACCCCTTTTTAAGAGTTTTTTCTATTTTTTGTATCGAATGGATAAAAGGGCAGCAAACCACTCAAAAAAACATCAAATCAGCCCTGTTCTCGCACTTTTTGACCGAATAAAGCCACCTTTTCCCAGTTGGTGTATTCCACTTCTTTGCTTGTATCCGTCTCTCCACCAGTCATCGACATAATAAAGCGGATCATGACTCGGTCGAACCAACCGTATCTTGGGTAGAGCAATGCACCAGCAAAAACTCCGATGAGCTTTGGCTGCCATGGGGATTTCTTCAAGAACGTCTTGATGTAAGCACTGCCCTCTGGTGTGTCTTTACCCTGGTCTTCTTTTCGTGCGGTCAGGTTGACACAAAAGAACGCTGGTTGGTGCTGATTCAGCTGTTGCAAATTGGTCTGAATAAACTGGTAAAGCTTCTTATTTAGGTGTCCATAGCGAATTGAAGCACCAATCACAACTTTATCGTAGTCTGCAAAGTCGATTGAGCCTAACTGATGCAGGTCCAAAGTCTCGCACTGATGTTCAGGCAACTGATTCTCGATCGCTTTAAGAATTTTTTGAGTTTGCCCTTCTCGGCTTGAATATAGAAGCAGTGCTTTTTTCATTATGAGTCCTTGCTATATAGAAGAGGAATTAGCTACGCCAAAACGTTGGGGTGAACAGTATGAGCAATGTGAAGATTTCCAAACGGCCAAATAGCATAGATACCACCAGTACCCATTTGGCGTTGTCATTGATATCACCAAAGTGCAAAGCGACATCGCCTAAGCCTGGTCCTAGGTTATTCAGTGTCGCTGCAACGGCAGAAAATGCAGACAGCTCATCCATCCCGGTGGCAATCAAACCCAGCATGCACATTACAAACACTAGGGCGTATGCGGAGAAAAAGCCCCACACGGCATCGACAACTCTCTGAGACAGGGCGCTGCCACCGACTTTAATGGTATAGACAGCACGAGGGTGAACCAATCGTTTGAGTTCACGGGCACCTTGCAGGGTCAGGAGTAAGATACGAATAACTTTCATGCCGCCACCTGTAGACCCCGCGCAACCACCTATAAAAGAGGAGAACAGTAGCAGTACAGGTAAGAATAGTGGCCACTCGGAGAAACTGGTGGTGGTAAAGCCAGCAGTCGTCGAGATCGAAACCGTCTGAAATAGTGCTTGGTCAAAAGCTTCATAAGTCGAATCGTAGCTGTGGTGCTTAAGCAACAAAGAGAAACAGATAATGAATAACATTAGCTGGATAAACAGGAAGGCTCGAAACTCAGGATCTTTAAAATAGTACTTAGGATGAACCCCACCAGACGCAAATGCAGCAAAATGCAGAGAATAGTTGCACGCAGAGATGAGTAGGAAGACAACGGTGATCATATTGACCGCATAGCTATCAAAATACGCCATGCTTGCATCGTGAGTAGAGAAACCACCAATGGCGATGGTTGAGAAACTGTGACAAATGGCGTCAAAGGCACTCATACCTGCCAACCAAAACGCCAGAGCACAGGCAATAGTCAAACTGAGGTAGATATACCACAGCACTTTTGCCGTCTCAGCGATACGAGGCGTCATTTTGGTATCTTTTACTGGGCCTGGAATTTCTGCTCGGTAGAGCTGCATGCCACCGATACCTAAGATAGGCAAAATGGCCACCGCTAAAACGATGATGCCCATACCACCAAACCATTGCAGAAGCTGACGGTAAAAAAGAATCGCTTTAGGTAGTTCGTCTAACCCAACAATGACTGTCGCCCCTGTTGTGGTTAAAGCGGAGAAAGACTCAAAGAAGGCGTCAGTGACCGAGATATTCGGGTCGTCGGAGATCAAAAATGGCAGTGCCCCTGCCGAACCGATTACGGTCCAAAACAGCACCACAATGAGAAAGCCATCACGAGACTTTAGCTCATGTTTATGACGGCGGTTCGGAAACCAAAACAGGCCTCCACAGGCGAGCAGCACGAAAAATGTGGTGACAAACGGCACACCCGCACCATCTCGATAGATGAGTGCGACTAACGCTGGCGCTAACATGGAGACACTAAACAGCGCTAGCAACAAGCCAACGATGCGAATAATTGAACGAAATTGCATGATTGCTACAGAAGCCCGGCTTCCTATTCCTTAGTTGCTTCTTGAGAGGCGACGCCAATTTTTGCGCCACTTTTATTGATTATCGCTACGCGAAATTCCTCGACCTTGCTTAGCTCCAGCTCAACGGTTAGCAACACTTGGCTTTGATAGTCAGCGTTAACCGTCGTCGCTTCAAATTGCCCCATAACAGTTTGAGCAATAGGCATAAGCGAATAGTCTAACGTCAGCAAAACATTTGTGGTGATTTTTTTCTCGATTGTTTGAAGCAGCTTGAGCGCTTGTTGCACCCCGCCACCATAAGCTTTGACCAAACCACCCGTTCCTAACTTAATGCCACCAGAATAACGAGTCACCACCGCCGTGATTTCTCCTACTCCAGATCCTGATAACTGCGCCAAGATAGGCTTACCTGCGGTGCCTGAAGGTTCACCATCATCACTGAACCCGTATTTCATCGAGTCCTCTGGGCGACCCGCCACAAATCCCCAGCAATTATGCCTAGCATCCGCGTGCTTGCGCTTTATCTGCTCAACAAAGGCTTTGGCGCTGTCGATGGATGGGGTATGCGCAAGATAAGTAATAAAGACACTCTTCTTTATTTCTTCTTCAAAGCTCACTGGCTCTGCAGGGATCAGGTAAGGCTTGGAATTCATACTTCTTTCAACTTTCTAGCAAGAGCGCAAGTGTATCACGACTACACCAATATACGTATTGAACAAGAGTTAGACCACAAATGTTAAACACCTGTTTAAAAATGTATTGAAATTAGCCAAAAGCCATTGCACACTAGCAAAGTCAACAAACTGGCAACATAACAATAACACGCACTCTATCAAGCCACTCGGATTGTGTGTCATGGAGATAGACAATGATTTACCAATCAAACACCCTACAAGTTAAGGAACTACAAAACGGCATTGCCGAGTTAAGCTTTTGCGCTCCTGGATCAGTAAACAAGCTTGACGTAGCAACCCTTGAAGCACTTGATAAAGCCCTCGATGCTGTTAATGCCGCATCAAACATTAAAGGCCTACTGCTGACATCAGACAAAGACGCATTCATCGTTGGCGCTGATATCACAGAGTTTTTAGGTCTATTTGCAAAGCCTGAAGAAGAATTGGATAAATGGCTGCAATACGCAAACGCCATTTTCAACAAATTAGAAGACCTACCTTTCCCAACCCTTTCTGTCGTTAAAGGCCATACCCTTGGCGGCGGCTGTGAATGTGTGTTGGCCACAGATTTCCGTATCGGTGATAAAACCACCAGCATTGGCCTTCCTGAAGTCAAGCTGGGCATCATGCCGGGCTTTGGTGGCTGTGTACGTCTACCACGTGTCATTGGCGCAGATAGCGCGATGGAAATCATCACTCAAGGCAAAGCTTGTCGTGCAGACGAAGCACTAAAAGTTGGCCTACTTGATGCGGTAGTCGATAGTGAAGCGCTGTATGAATCTGCGCTTAACACTCTGGTTAAAGCAAGTGAAGAGAACATTGATTGGCAGAAACGCCGCTCTCAAAAAACCTCTGCGCTAGAACTAAGCCAAATTGAGGCCATGATGAGCTTCACAATGGCTAAAGGTCTGGTGGCTCAAAAAGCAGGTCCGCATTACCCAGCACCAATGGCCGCAGTCACGGCTATTGAAAAAGCAGCGACACTGGGCCGTGATGAAGCATTGGTACTTGAACGTCAGAACTTTATCAAACTGGCGAAATCTGAAGTAGCTCAGGCTCTGGTAGGTATTTTCCTAAATGACCAGTACATCAAGGGCATGGCGAAGAAAGCCGCTAAGTCAGCGAATAAGGCGACTGAGCGTGCAGCAGTTCTAGGTGCAGGCATCATGGGTGGCGGTATCGCTTACCAGTCAGCGCTTAAAGGTGTACCTGTTCTGATGAAAGATATCGCTCAGGGTTCACTCGATCTCGGCATGAACGAAGCAGCTAAACTGCTTAATAAGCGTGTCTCTCGTGGCCGTATGGATGGCATGAAGATGGCGAACATCCTCTCTTCTATCACACCAAGCCTACATTATGCCGGTATAGAGCAATCCGACGTTGTGGTTGAAGCGGTAGTTGAAAATCCGAAAATCAAAGCGGCGGTACTTGCTGAGGTAGAAGATGCAGTTGCAGAAGATGCAGTAATTGCATCGAACACCTCTACTATCCCAATCAACGTACTGGCTAAATCACTAAAACGCCCAGAAAACTTCTGTGGTATGCACTTCTTTAACCCAGTGCATGCGATGCCATTGGTTGAGATCATTCGTGGTGAAAACACCTCTGAAGAAACCATTAACCGAGTCGTCGCTTATGCTGCCAAGATGGGCAAATCCCCAATCGTGGTAAATGACTGCCCTGGATTCTTTGTTAACCGCGTACTATTCCCTTACTTGGCGGGCTTTACTTTGATGCTGCGTGATGGCGCTGACTTCAACCAAATCGACAAGGTAATGGAGCGTAAATTTGGCTGGCCTATGGGTCCTGCATACCTACTTGATGTCGTAGGCATTGATACTGCGCACCATGCTCGTGCAGTAATGGCGGACGGTTTCCCTGAGCGTATGGCGATCGAAAGTAGAGATGCGATTGACGCTCTATTTGATGCCCAAAAGTACGGTCAAAAGAATGGTAATGGCTTCTACTCTTACACGGTAGACCGTCGTGGTAAGCCGAAGAAAGGTGCTAACCCAGAGGTTCTTCCGCTACTTGCAGAAGTTTGTGGTACAGCTGAACAGTTTGACGAGCAAACCATTATTGAGCGCACCATGATCCCAATGATTAACGAGGTCGTGCTGTGTCTTGAAGAGGGTATTATCGCTTCTCCTCAAGAAGCAGATATGGCGCTTGTTTACGGCCTTGGTTTCCCTCCATTCCGTGGTGGCGTATTCCGTTACCTAGACTCTATCGGTCTAGACACTTACCTAGAAATGGCAGCTAAGCACCAAGACCTAGGTGCTCTATACAAGGTGCCAACGCTTATCAAAGACATGGCGGCACAAGGTAAGTCTTTCTACGATGCACAGCAAGCTAGTGCGCTATAAACCACATTTGGAAAAGGAACATCAAAATGAATAACGTAGTAATAGTGGATTGTTTGCGTACTCCGATGGGACGTTCTAAGGGTGGTGCTTTCCGTCATACTCGTGCTGAAGACCTATCTGCACATCTGATGAAGGGGATTCTTGAGCGTAACCCTCAGGTTAACCCAGAAGAGATTGAAGATATCTACTGGGGCTGTGTGCAACAGACTCTAGAGCAAGGTTTCAACGTTGCTCGTAACGCAGCGCTGCTGGCTGGCCTACCAATCAACATTGGTGCCGTTACGGTTAACCGCCTATGTGGTTCTTCTATGCAAGCACTTCATGATGCTAGCCGTGCCATCATGGTTGGCGATGCTGAAATCTGCCTAGTTGGTGGTGTGGAGCATATGGGTCATGTGCCAATGAACCATGGTGTTGACTTCCACCCAGGCCTATCTAAGACGGTAGCAAAAGCGGCTGGCATGATGGGTCTTACCGCCGAGATGCTAGGTAAACTGCATGGCATTAGCCGTGAGCAGCAAGATGAATTTGCAGCACGTTCTCACCAACGAGCACATGCTGCAACGGTTGAGGGTCGCTTTAAGAATGAGATCCTGCCAATTGAAGCTCACGCTGAAGATGGCAGCTTGATCACGCTTGATTATGATGAGGTTATTCGTCCTGAGACATCGGTTGAGGGTTTATCACAGCTTCGTCCAGTGTTTGACCCAGCCAATGGTACGGTAACTGCTGGTACTTCTTCGGCACTATCTGATGGCGCTTCAGCCATGCTGATGATGAGCGAAGAGAAAGCCAACGAGCTTGGCCTCAAAATCCGTGCTCGCGTTAAATCGATGGCTATTGCTGGCTGCGATCCTTCTATCATGGGTTACGGTCCTGTACCTGCAACTCAAAAAGCGCTGAAGCGTGCAGGTCTAACGATTGAAGATATGGACGTTGTAGAGCTAAACGAAGCCTTTGCCGCTCAGTCTCTGCCATGTGCTAAAGACCTTGGTCTACTTGACGTCATGGATGAGAAGGTCAACCTAAATGGTGGTGCTATCTCACTAGGTCACCCACTCGGTTGTTCTGGTACTCGTATCTCAACCACGCTGATCAACCTGATGGAAGCTAAGCAAGCGAAATACGGCTTAGCGACTATGTGTATCGGTCTGGGTCAGGGTATTGCAACCATCTTTGAACGTGTTGAGTAATATCAACTAGACTCATGGGGCGGCTATAAGCCGCCCTTTTTTATGCATGCTGAGAAGTATGTATATTTCGCATATATAAAATGATTAAGTTTCACTTTTGTAATACAAACTTAGCGACTACACTTCTCTCAAACAGCGACAACGCTCTTATTACTCGTGGAGAGTCCCCTATGTTCAATGCTTTAATTCTAAATCAAGAAGAAAAACGTACTATCGCATCTATCGAACAGATCGATATCGACCAACTGCCGCAAGGCGACGTACTGGTCGATGTGGATTACTCATCACTTAACTACAAAGATGGCCTAGCGATCACAGGTAAAGGCAAGATCATCCGTAACTTTCCTATGGTACCGGGTATCGATATGGCGGGCACCGTCGCATCCTCTGAAGACCCACGTTATAAAGCAGGCGACAAAGTCGTGCTGACTGGTTGGGGTGTCGGTGAGAACCACTGGGGCGGCATGGCGCAAAAAGCTCGCCTAAAAGCGGATTGGCTAGTACCTATGCCTAAGGGTCTAGATAGCAAAAAAGCAATGATGGTCGGTACGGCAGGTTTTACAGCAATGCTATGTGTTCAAGCACTGCTCGATGGCAACGTGAAACCAGAAGATGGTGAAATCGTGGTAACTGGCGCTAGTGGTGGTGTGGGCTCAGTGTCCGTCGCTTTGCTAGCACAGTTAGGCTACAAAGTGGCAGCAGTGACAGGTCGTATTGAAGAAAACGGTCCACTGCTAGAAAAGCTAGGCGCTACTCGCATTATTGAACGTGGTGAATTTGAAGAGCCAGCACGCCCACTTGAAAAGCAAATCTGGGCGGGCGCAGTAGATACTGTGGGTAGCAAAGTACTGGCAAAACTGCTGGCACAGATGGATTACAACAGCACCGTCGCCGCATGTGGCCTAGCCGGTGGTTTTGACCTACCAACCACGGTGATGCCATTTATCCTACGTAACGTTCGTCTACAGGGTGTGGATTCTGTAAGCTGCCCAGTAGAAAAGCGTATTGCCGCATGGGAGAAGCTAGTAGAACTACTGCCAGAGAGCTTCTATCAACAAGCAACCTCAGAGGTTTCACTAGAAGAGGCACCGAAGGTGGCTGAAGATATTACTAACGGCCAGATCACAGGTCGCGTGGTGATTAAGCTTTAACAGCCGGAGATAAAACCACCCAACGGTTTACGGCTTTCCGCATAAAAATAGAGAACCCTGTGAGTTCTGGGTTCTCTATCCGTTTACCGTTTACCGTTTACCGTTTACCGTTTACCGTTTACCGTTTACCGAAATCCTATTCCAAAAACCCGATATCCTCGATTCTCTTCTCAATCAAACGTCCACACTCTTCTTTGACGATATTACGCAGCCAAATCTGTGCTGGCGACTGATCGCAGCGTGGATGCCAGATCATCGAATACTCAAAGGGTGTAAACTCAAATGGCAAAGGCTTGATCATCAGATCGTAGCGATCAGAGACCAAATACGCGAGATCCGCAGGTACCGTAATGATCAGTGGCATGGTGTCGATAATCGCCAGTGCCGCTTCAAGGTGATAAGCCCTCAATACCAAATTTCGCGCAGGTTTATCCACCAAGGCTTGATCGAGCAAAGCCTTCACCCCATCACTGATAGCAATCATGGCATGAGGGTATTGAAAGTAATCCTCGAGCGTCATTTCACGTTGGGCCAATGGGTGCTGTTTAGATATCAAACATGCAACCCCAACTCGCCCCAAAATCTCACTATTGAGTGGCGCAACCGGTCCAATTGGTCGGCAGATAGCCAAATCTGCACCTTGAGTAGTCAGCTGGCTATTGAGGTTTTCATGCTGAATCGGGATAAAATCAAACTTGAGTTGTGGCGCTTCTTGATAGATTCTCGGTAGGGCAAATGGCAAGATGGTTTGCAACGCATAATCTGTCGTCGCGATAGTAAATGTCTGCTCGCACTTAAGCGGCTCGAATTGCTGAGGGGTCAACAGTTGCATCAGTGAATCCAGCGGAGCGTTTAACTGACGATTGTATTCAATTGCAGCTTCAGTGGGGATTAACTGGTGCCCTTGGCGGGTAAAGAGTGGATCGTTAAGAAGCTCCCGCAGTCGCCCCAAAATGCGGCTCATTGCCGACTGGCTTAAGTTAAGCCGAACAGCCGCTTGACTGACACTGCCCTCCTCAATCAAGACTCTCAGTGCCACCAGCAGGTTTAAATCTCGACGGTAAATTTCTTCTAATTCCATACATCCCCCACAACTTTTGGCTAATAGTAGAATTTCAGGCAAAAAAAATCCCGCCTTTCAGCGGGGAAGCCCAAGAAAAACTGGGATAGTGTCGGAATAAAGTAGAAGTATTTGTTAAAATTTGGTGATCATCTAGTTGTTATTTTCTGCTGGCTGCCAGCGAAACATTTCTACACCAATCCCCATTAGGGTTGCTGTTAAGCCGATGATTGGCAACAGCGAAACTGTACTTGCTTGTTGAAGCACCAGAGCACATACCGAGATGAACCCCAACACTGTATAAATCGTTAATCTATCTAATCTGTCTAACATAGCCATTCCTTAGCCAACAAATGTTGCACAGTTGTTAAAATTTAAGTTATATGATTATTCGCCGTTTGCCAAGAGAATATTGCATATTTTTTCTTCACTAGTATGATTTGCCCTCTTGTTCCAACCAAAATAGAAAACCACAATGCTTGATACAACCCTTGCTACACATACGCTTGAAGCCGAAGGGCTGCGTTGCCCAGAGCCTGTTATGATGGTAAGAAAAATGATTCGAAAACTTCAAGATGGGGAAGTGTTGTTGGTGAAAGCAGACGACCCATCAACCACTCGAGACATCCCTAGCTTTTGTCGTTTTATGGATCACACACTGATTGCAAGCCATACCGACAGCCTGCCATATCTGTACTTGATCAAGAAAGGTTTGGAATAATTTGTAGTGAAACTTTGTGAAGGCAGCCCTGTGGCTGCCTTTTTTGTTAAGGCTTAAACGGCAGGACACCGTTACTCTGACATGACCTGTTTTTGTAAACGCTCAAATTGTTGGTGAAGCTCTCGCATCTCTTGGCGCATCGGGATGATGTGCTGAACCCGAATCCAAGACTCTACGGTCAACCCTGTCATGATGATCGCACCAACCACCATAGGTAGCCACAGCTCAGTGAGCACCATCCCAAGCAAGGTTAAGCACAAGCCAAAGGTAAACATATAACTCTGACTTTTCGGGGTAATTCCAGTGTAGCGTGTCAACATAGTTCAACCCTCTCAATGACTTCCCTAACATCAAACTTACCAGCCACTGGAAAAAATTATAGCGTTTAAGTCACATTTACTGTCGCCTAATTAGAACAATATTGCCCCAAGCGCCAAGAGTAAGAATAAGCCACATGTGATGCGTCGAATCCAATCAAGCGGCAGTTTATCTGCAGATAACTTACCGATAATTACTACAGGCACATTGGCCAGTAACATGCCTATGGTAGTACCAAAAATCACCGCCCAAACAGCATCCTGATATTGAGCCCCTAGGATAGATGTTGCGATCTGGGTCTTATCGCCAATTTCAGCAATAAAGAATGCGATGAAGCTAGCAACAAATGGACCTCGAGCAGAGATGGATTCATCATCATCGAGTTTATCCGGGATCAATATCCATAGGGCCATAGCGAGAAAACTGGCAGCAACCACGTAACGAAGCAACTGTTCGGAAATAAAATCAGCGACCACAACACCAAGCCAAGCGGCTAACGCATGATTGAGGAGTGTTGCTGCAAAAATGGCAGCAATAATTGGAACGGGTTTACGGTAGCGACTGGCCAACAATAGAGACAGTAGTTGGGTTTTGTCACCAATTTCCGCCAGTGCGACGGTCATAGTAGAAATAGCAATAATGCTCACGACATGCTCATTTGGGGCGAGGGTTATTATATTAAAACCATAGACAAGCCTCGTGCCCCACCCCGGTTCACGATACTTGTCTAAGGTCTTGCTAAACGGCGGAGGTATAGTCCCCCTTAAGCGTCTCTGTCACCATGGTGATTTTGCACCAATTATGTTGACGACAGAACCTAATCCACATTGCTAGTGATTAGGTAAGCTACTCCCCAAAGACGGGCGCATTTTAAAGCGCACATTAGTGAGACTCAAGCTAAAATTTCGCCAATTGCGGCCCAATTGCGACAAAGCGAACGACGTTTTTCCCCAACTAGAGAGTAAATCTCGAAAATGACTAGGAATTCGCCAACATTGCCCCTACTCGGAAGCGGAATATATCGCTATACTTGATTGTTATTTTTTATTCATACAGACAGAAATCGCGCGAACCTGACTATGCAAAAATTCGATATCAAGACCTTTCAGGGTATGATCCTCGCGCTGCAGGATTATTGGGCCCAACAAGGCTGTACCATTGTACAACCGCTAGACATGGAAGTAGGTGCAGGCACCTCTCACCCTATGACGTGTCTACGTGCACTTGGCCCAGAGCCAATCTCAACCGCTTACGTTCAGCCATCACGTCGTCCAACCGACGGCCGTTACGGTGAGAACCCTAACCGTCTACAACACTACTACCAATTCCAGGTGATCCTTAAGCCATCACCGGACAACATCCAAGAGCTATACCTTGGCTCGCTAGAGGTACTAGGCGTTGACCCACAAGTACACGACATCCGTTTCGTAGAAGATAACTGGGAAAACCCAACGCTAGGCGCATGGGGTCTAGGCTGGGAAGTATGGCTAAACGGCATGGAAGTAACCCAGTTTACTTACTTCCAGCAGGTTGGCGGTCTTGAGTGTAAGCCAGTAACTGGCGAGATCACTTACGGTATCGAGCGTCTTGCAATGTACATTCAGGGTGTGGATTCTGTTTACGACTTAGTGTGGAACATCGCACCAGACGGCTCTAAAGTGACTTACGGTGATATCTTCCACCAAAACGAGGTTGAGCAATCAACTTATAACTTTGAGCACGCAGACGTAGATTTCCTATTCACCTTCTTCGACCAGTGCGAGAAAGAGTGTAAAGAGCTACTTGAGCTTGAAAAGCCACTACCCCTTCCAGCGTACGAGCGCATCCTTAAAGCGGGCCACGCCTTCAACCTACTAGACGCACGTAAAGCGATCTCAGTAACTGAACGCCAACGCTACATCCTACGTATCCGTGACCTGACCAAGTCAGTTGCAGAGGCGTACTACGCATCTCGTGAAGCACTAGGCTTCCCAATGCTAAAAAAGGATGAGGAGAAGTAAGATGGCAAAAGAATTTCTGATTGAGCTAGGTACAGAAGAGCTGCCACCAACGCAACTTCGTACTCTGGCAGAAGCATTCGCAAACAACTTCGAAGCTGAGCTAAAAGCGGCTGAGCTGACTCACGAAGGCATCAAATGGTTTGCTGCACCTCGTCGTCTAGCGCTAAAAGTGGCTGCTCTGGCAGAATGCCAAGCGGACAAAGTGGTTGAGAAGCGCGGCCCTGCGGTATCGGTAGCCTTTGATGCTGACGGTAATGCAACCAAAGCGGCTCAAGGCTGGGCTCGTGGTAACGGCATCACCGTTGAGCAAGCTGACCGTCTGAAGACTGATAAAGGCGAGTGGCTGCTGTTCAAACAAGAAGTGAAAGGCAAAAACACTGCCGAGATCATTGTTGAACTTGCAGCAAAAGCACTAGCAAACTTACCGATTGCCAAACCTATGCGTTGGGGTAGCACTGAGACTCAGTTTATCCGCCCGGTTAAGACCCTAACTATGCTGATGGGCGATGAGCTTATTGCTGGTGAAATCCTTGGCGTTACATCTGATCGCACTATCCGTGGTCACCGCTTTATGGGTGAGCAAGAGTTCACTATCGACTCGGCTGAGCAGTACCCTGCGATCCTAGAAGAGCGTGGCAAGGTAATGGCTGATTACAAAGCGCGTAAGGCGATCATCATTGCTGAATCTCAAAAAGCCGCGGCGGCAGTTGGCGGTATCGCTGATCTAGAAGATGACCTAGTAGAAGAAGTAACTTCTCTAGTTGAGTGGCCAGTGGTTCTTACAGCGAAGTTTGAAGAAGAGTTCCTAAACGTGCCTTCTGAAGCGCTGGTTTACACCATGAAAGGTGACCAGAAGTACTTCCCTGTTTACGATGAGAACAAGAAGCTACTACCAAACTTTATCTTTGTATCTAACATCGAGTCGAAAGAGCCTCGTCACGTGATCGAAGGTAACGAGAAGGTAGTACGTCCACGTCTAGCAGATGCGGAGTTCTTCTTTAACACTGACCGTAAGCGTCCTCTGATTGACCGTCTTCCTGAGCTAGATAACGCTATCTTCCAGAAGAAGCTAGGTACTATCAAAGATAAGACTAACCGTATCACTGAGCTGGCTGGCTACATCGCTGAGCAGATCGGTGCGGACGTTGAGCTATCTAAGCGTGCTGGCCTACTGGCGAAATGTGACCTAATGACCTCGATGGTATTCGAATTTACCGATACTCAGGGTGTTATGGGCATGCACTACGCTCGCCACGATGGTGAGAACGAGCAAGTAGCGGTTGCACTAAACGAGCAGTACATGCCTCGTTTTGCAGGTGACGACCTACCATCAAACGGTGTTTCGACAGCGGTTGCAATGGCAGACAAGCTAGATACTATCGTTGGTATCTTCGGTATAGGCCAAGCGCCAAAAGGTTCTGACCCATTTGCGCTACGTCGTGCATCACTAGGTGTACTGCGTATCATCGTTGAATACGGCTACAACCTAGACCTAGTTGACCTGATCGCTAAGGCGAAATCGCTATTTGGCGACCGCCTGACTAACGATAAAGTTGAGCATGACGTGATCGAGTTTATGCTAGGCCGTTTCCGTGCTTGGTACCAAGACGAAGGCTTCAGCGTAGACATCATCCAAGCGGTGCTAGCACGTCGTCCAACTAAGCCTGCAGACTTTGACCAGCGTGTTAAAGCGGTATCTCACTTCCGTGACCTTGAAGCGGCAGAAGCACTAGCAGCAGCGAACAAGCGTGTAGGTAACATCCTAGCGAAATTCGATGGTGAGCTGGCGCAAGAGATCGACCTGTCTCTTCTACAAGAAGATGCAGAGAAGACCCTAGCAGAAAGCGTTGAAGTGATGACAGAAGCACTAGAGCCTGCGTTCGCAACCGGTAACTACCAAGATGCACTAAGCAAGCTTGCAGACCTACGTGAGCCTGTGGATGCATTCTTCGATAACGTAATGGTAATGGCCGATGACGAAGCTCTGAAGAAGAACCGTCTAACGCTACTCAACAACCTACGTAACCTGTTCCTACAGATCGCTGATATCTCACTTCTACAGAAGTAATTAGCATTTATTAGGTATTTGAAAGGGAAGCTTTGGCTTCCCTTTTTTGTTGCCGATAGAAACCGATACGCACGACGTATTAGTAATTTTGTGAACAAGGCAAACCTTTGTAGGGTGAGGTCGATTTAACTTATGGGTGCAACGCTCGGATTGTAGAGGCTTGGTTTTGCTATAACTGGACTGTTTATTCGGGGGAAGGATTCAATGAAAAAAACAGTACTCGCACTCTCAATTGGACTATTTAGCGCCTGTAGCCAGATTCCAGATAACGCAATTTTACTCAGCGTTGGTGAGGATACGGCAGTATTCGAACAAAACTCTCAAGGACTATTGGTTGCTGAACAGAAATTAGGGAAAGGCAGCTACACCTTTACTATCGGAGATAACCAACAAACCTGTGGCAGCAGCTTTGCCTTGGCAGAAGATAAACGCGTTAAGTTCAATCGTGCCCTTAAGATGGACAACTGTGCCACTGACACCGAGATGCCCCTGCGTATCTTCAAAGCCAATACCTATCAATTTACCCTTAACCCCACCAGCAACGAGTTAACGGTAAAGATCAAGCCAAAACAGAGCCAGAGTTTTACTTATACCTGTCCCGTCGCCACTGATACACCCAAAACCATCGACGTGGCTAAGACCTTCGCCAACGGCACCAAGGTTCGTGACGCACTAACAGGGCAAGAAGCGACAGTAGATAATGGCACTATAATTATGCAGCCAGGTCCTATGAGCCAAGGTCTACTATTACTCGAGCAAGTCGAACAACAAGTTGAGCCTGCATTTAGCTGGGACAATGCCACGATTTACTTCGTGATGACCGACCGCTTCCACAATGGCAATCCAGACAACGACAACAGCTATGGCCGCAGCAAAGATGGTAAATATGAGATCGGTACTTTTCATGGTGGCGACCTTGCTGGTCTTACCGAAAAGCTCGACTACATCCAATCGCTAGGCGTCAATGCCATCTGGATCACCTCGCCACTGGAGCAGATCCACGGCTGGGTTGGCGGTGGTGATAAAGGGGACTTCAAACACTACGGCTACCACGGCTACTACCACCAAGACTGGACCAAGCTCGATGCCAACATGGGCACCGAAGATGAGCTACGCACCTTTGTCGATACGGCGCATGAAAAAGGCATCCGTGTGGTGTGGGACGTGGTGATGAACCACACTGGCTACGCAACACTGGCAGATATGCAGGAGTTTGGTTTTGGTCAGCTCCACCTTGACGAGCAAGAAGCTAAAGAGGTGCTTGGCGAGAGTTGGACCGACTGGCAACCAAAGTCCGGCCAGTGCTGGCATAGCTTTAACGACTACATCAAATACGGTGATAGCGAAGCGTGGGATAAATGGTGGGGCAAAGCGTGGATCCGTACCGACATCGGCAACTACGACGCCCCTGGGTATAATGATCGCACCATGTCGCTCAACTATCTGCCCGACCTGAAAACCGAATCGGCTGAAACCACTGGACTGCCGAACTTCTTCCGCAAAAAAGAGACCAATGCGCAAGATATCGAACGGACCCCACGAGCCCACTTGATCGCTTGGCTATCTGAATGGGTACGTGAGTATGGTATCGATGGCTTCCGTGTTGATACCGCAAAACATGTCGAGATGGAGGCATGGGCTGAGCTTAAAGCCAGCACCACCCAAGCATTAGAGGAATGGAAACAAAAAAACCCAGACAAAGCTCTCGACGACTTGCCATTCTGGATGACAGGTGAAGTATGGGCACATAGCGTGGTGAAAACACCTTATTTTGATCACGGCTTCGACTCAATCATCAACTTTGAGTTCCAAGGTGATGTTGCGCCTAAAGCGCTAAAATGTTTTGCCAAGCTGGATAGTGACTATCAACGCTACGCTGAACGTATCAACCAAGACCCTGAGTTCAACGTGCTAAGTTACCTTTCTTCGCATGATACCCAACTGTTTTGGTCAGCCCGCAGTCGCAGCTTCGATGACCAAGCCAAAGCGGCCAATGCGCTAATGCTTGCCCCTGGTGCGGTTCAAATCTACTACGGCGATGAAATCGCCCGTGACTTTGGAACCACAGGCTCAGATGCCCACCAAGGAACCCGCTCCGATATGCCATGGCATCAGATCAAAGGCCAGCGTGCAGATTTACTTGAACACTGGCAAAAGCTAGGCGAATTTCGTCAACGCCACCCAGCGGTTGCGCAGGGCAAACACATCACTCGTCAGCAACAAGGCTATTACGCTTTTGAGCGCCAATACAAAGATGACAAAGTGTTGATCGTATATACGGGTGAATAACCACCACTGATAGTAACAAAGGGAAGCAACTGCTTCCCTTTTTAGTGGCAGTTGTCGCCCATATCCTACGTACTTCTGGTCTGATCAGCCGCTTTTTTGTTTTTCGGTTTATTTCACACTTTGCGTCAATAACACATTGATGTAAGGTCAAGGATTACTCGTTTAGCTGACCCAGTATCAGCACAAATTGACCGAAGCAATCGCAATGAATTAGGTAGTAACGCAGATGCAGTTCTCAAAGTTTGGTGAAAAATTTAATCAGTATTCAGGCATAACCCAATTAATGGATGATCTTAATGACGGGCTGCGTACACCAGGTGCCATCATGCTCGGCGGCGGTAACCCAGCAGCCATCCCAGAGATGCTCGATTACTACCATCAAGCCACTCAAGAGCTACTAGATAGCAATGAATTGGTCGCTGCACTAGCAAACTATGATGGCCCTCAAGGCAAAGACTTGTTTGTTAAAGCGCTCGCTAGCTTGCTTAAAAACACTTATGGCTGGAACATCAGCGAAAAAAACATCTCGCTTACTAATGGCAGTCAAAGTGGCTTCTTTTATCTATTTAATCTGTTTGCAGGCAAACATGCCGATGGGTCGCACAAGAAAATTCTTCTGCCATTAGCTCCCGAGTATATTGGCTATGGTGATGCTGGCATTGATGAGGATATCTTTATCTCTTATCACCCAGAAATCGAAATGCTCGACAATCGTCAGTTCAAATATCATGTCGACTTTGAACAGATGAAGGTCGATGACTCCGTGGCGGCAATTTGTGTTTCTCGCCCAACCAACCCAACAGGCAACGTATTAACCGACCAAGAGATCCACAAGCTCGATAAGTTAGCCCAGCAACATGATATTCCTCTGATCATCGATAACGCTTACGGTTTGCCATTTCCCAACATCATCTTTGAAGATGTTGAACCGTTTTGGAATGAAAACACTATTTTGTGCATGAGCCTTTCCAAACTCGGATTGCCCGGCGTTCGCTGCGGCATTGTGATTGCGAGTGAAGAAGTAACACAAGCAATGACCAACATGAACGGCATCATCAGCCTAGCACCAGGCAGCGTAGGGCCAGCATTAGGCCACCACATGATCGAGAAGCAAGATCTTCTAAGGCTGAGCCACGATGTGATCTTGCCGTTTTACCAGCAAAAGTCGCAGCGAGCAGTGGAGCTGCTGCAACAAGCGATCCCCGATCCTCGCTTTCGCATTCATAAACCGGAAGGCGCTATCTTCCTCTGGCTATGGTTTGACGAATTGCCTATCACCACCATGGAGCTGTATAAACGCCTTAAAGCCCGTGGAGTATTAATCGTACCGGGTGAATACTTCTTTATCGGCCAACAAGACGATTGGGACCACGCTCACCAATGCTTACGCATGAACTATGTTCAAGACGATGACAAGATGCAGCAAGGAATTGCGGTGATTGCAGAGGAAGTGATCAAGGCCTACGCAAAGTAAGGAATCCTTACTTAGCCCAGAGCTTGCTACATTGATTGTATGATGACAAATTAACCAACGAAGGGTAGAATCGCGGCGTGTTTTATTAATCGATACTCCTATGCCTTCTATCCTACGTGTTTTCAAATCGTACCCAGTATTTGCACTGATATATTCCTTTTTGGTAGGAGCGATTGTTGTCGCCTGTGAAACCGCAGTGCGCCACTACTATGAAGTTATCCCCGCAGATAACCCACTAGAAAGCTTCTTTATCGGAACAATACTGGCTCTGATCGTCTGTTTTTCTGGCATCAAAGCGATAACCTGGATGTTCCTTGCCTTTATTGGGGCGGTGTACCTAATTCAATTTGGCAGCATCGCCACTTATGGCTTCTTTATATCGCCAATCAAGCTTTGGTTGCTGTTCGAAAAGTTCTTAGAAGTTCTCGATTCAGGTAAAGATTCAATTGCACATTCTCTGGTTGCAACTCTTTGTGCAGTGACCATTCTTGCAAGTCTGGTTGTAATGGCTTCAAAAGCTAATCACAAGAAGAAATCTATTTGGGCCAGTGCACTGGCGCTTGTTGTCATGCTTTTCTATCCGATTAAACAGATCGCTAATCCTGAAAATCTGCTAGGTATAAAGCCTTACAATGAGCACTCAGCATTCAAAAGTGCCCTATACACTCTAGGCTACTTTAGTGCTCATACCATTCCGCAAGAAGTCTTTGGCCAGTCCAATGTTGCTCAATTTGTCAGACCTGCGCCCGAGCGAATCAAGGCACCGGAGTTTCAAAATATTGTTTTTGTTATGGGTGAAAGCCTGTCCTCAAAATATGTTGGCGCATTAGGATTCGAGAAAAACACGACGCCTTGGTTAGCAGAGCAAGCAAAGCGTGATGACAGATATCTAGGTGAGGGTTTCTCGGGAGGTCTATTTACCGATGTCAGTCTCCCATATTTCTTCCAGTCAGTGGTTAAGCCAAATGGCACAAGACAGATAGCCCAAAGTAATGCCAATCTATTTAAAATGGCCAAAGAACAAGGCTATACAACGCACTTCTACTCTGCGCAAACCAGTTACGGGCTGAGCTTAGTATCCATGATTGGTCGACAGTGGATTGATCACTATGACGACTCTTTTTCCATCACTCACGATGGGCGAGAGAGTGTTTTGGATATGGAACTGCTCAATTGGTTGAAACAAGTCAATCTCAAAGATAAAAACTTTATCGTGCTTCATCAAATGGGCTCTCACATGCCGTACTCGATTCGCACTCCGAAAGAGTTCAAAAAATTTGGTGAGGACAGCTCTTACAATGAGTACCTAAACAGCGTCTACTACACCGATGAGTTAATGAAGCAATTGCAAAACTACCTAGAGCAGAACACCACAGGGAAATGGAGTTTTATCATGACTTCAGACCACGGCCAATATGTCACTGCCAACGCTTCAGGGCACGGCAGCTTCAGTGCAGAATCAAACTATCTAGTTCCAGTCTATATCGCTTCCAATGACCATTTGGTTGCCCAAAAAGCGACTCGCTCACTTGGGGCATGTAGTGTCTCTTTTCAGGTTCAGCTATCTGATTTCATTGCCAATCAACTCGGCTTTGATTTCGATACTCCAACTAACTGTGACAAAGGATATGTTGCAGGCGCTAGCCGAAGTGGTGACTCTGGCTACTTAGAAATCATTCACCAGCCTGACGGTAGTACGACAAAAGAGCTGATGTATAAGTAATAAAAACGCCCGCTATCAAGCGGGCGTTATTCTATCTATTCAGCTGCAAGTGAGCTCTTAGCCCTCAATCAACTTACTTCCACCGATCTCGATTTTACGTGGCTTCATCGCTTCTGGGATCTCGCGTTCTAAGTCGATATGAAGCAAACCATTTTCCATGTTAGCGCCAATCACTTTTACGTAATCAGCGAGTTGGAATTTACGCTCAAAGTCGCGCTCAGCAATGCCTTGATAAACGTAGGTCTTGTTCTCTTCTGGTTTACGCTCGCCACGAACAATCAGTACATTCTCTTTTTGAGTAAGGTCCAACTGATCTTCTGCAAAACCTGCTACCGCCATAGTGATGCGATATTTGTTTTCGTCTTGCTGCTCGATATTGTATGGAGGGTAACCGCCAGAGCTATTCTTGGCTGTGTTTGCTTCCATTAGGTTAAGCAGACGGTCAAAGCCAATGGCGTTACGGTACAGTGGAGTGAAATCTACATTGCGCATAATACTATCCTTCTAGTTAAGCAATAGTCTTACCCGAGCGCTCACACATGTTTGGGGCTCAAAGGTAAGAGAAACAGTCTCACCACTCCGTTGGGACGTGGGGCTGTTTGGAGTTAAGTTGTATGCTTTCCCTTTTTGCTTCCTCATCAGAGCGAAGGCTGGGACAAGCGGTTAAGAGGCCCGTTTGGCATCCTCTTCATAACTAGATATAGGGGCGGTAAAAATGCTCTTCAAGGGGATTGAATAAACTTTTTTAAAAATATAGGCAAAAAAATGCCCGCATAATGCGGGCACTCACTAATCTGTTGGGACTATTTTTTCTTCACTGGGCGTTGCCAGTCAGCAATCTTGCGCTCTTTAGCGCGAGTGATGACTAACTCACCTTCGGCAACATCTTTGGTTAGTGTTGTACCAGCACCAACCGTTGCACCGTTAGCAATCGTCACTGGTGCCACCAGCTGCGAGTCAGAACCAACGAATACGTCATCACCGATGATGGTTTTGAACTTGTTCGCACCATCGTAGTTACAGGTAATAGTGCCTGCACCGATATTAGTTCGCTGGCCAATTTCGGCATCACCTAGATAAGTCAGGTGGTTCGCTTTAGAGCCTTCGCCAATGCGTGCATTCTTCACTTCAACAAAGTTGCCTACGTGAGAGTCATTACGTAAGTCTGCTCCAGGGCGTAGACGAGTGAATGGGCCCACAGTACAGTCTTCTGCCACTGTTGCACCTTCAATTACACTGTATGGGCGCACGATGGTGTTATCGTCGATCTCACAATCTTTAAGCACACAGCCTGCTCCGATCACTACGTTATCACCTAGAGATACGGAACCTTCGATGATAACGTTAGTGTCAATCTCACAATCCATGCCGCACTGCAATTCACCACGCAGGTCAAAGCGCGCTGGATCACGCAGCATCACACCTTGCTCTAGCAGCTTTTGCGCCTGCATAGATTGGAAAGCTCGCTCAAGACGCGCCAGTTGAGCGCGGTCATTCACGCCTTCTACTTCGATTGGGTTTGCAGGGTGAACAGCTTCAATCGCTCGACCTTCATCGTGCGCCGCAGCGATAATGTCGGTAAGGTAGTATTCACCTTGCGCATTTTCATTCTTCAGTGCCGCTAGCCAGCGTTTGAGATCGCCGCCCGTTGCCACCAACACACCGGTGTTGATTTCTTTGATTAACTTCTGCTCTTCGGAAGCATCTTTTTGTTCAACAATCGCCACCACAGGGCCGTTCTTGCGCACGATACGACCGTAACCATGAGGGTTATCCAACACCACTGTCAGTAGCGCAATACCGCCAATTGGTTGGGCATCAAGTAGGTTTTCTACCGTTTCAGAGGAGATAAGCGGAACATCACCGTAAAGCACCAGTACTTTTTCATCGTCAGCGAACTTGTCAGAGGCTTGGTTTACCGCATGACCCGTACCTAACTGCTCAGCTTGCAGTACCCAGTTAACTGGCTCGTTGCCAAGCTCAGCTTGCATCTGATCGCCACCGTGGCCATAAACCAAGTGGATGTTCTGTGCACCAAGGCCGCTACAGGTATCGATAACGTGCTTTGCCATCGGCTTTCCTGCCAAGGTATGCAGCACTTTAGGCTTATTAGAGTACATACGGGTGCCTTTGCCCGCCGCGAGGATTACCGCGCTGAAGTTCATAGATCTTCCCTAGAGACGTCGTTGTATTAAGTGTCGGATTTTAACCTGTTTTTGCTGTGGTGTTAATTGCAGCGATTTTAATTTTTGTTGCGAATTTGATAGATACAAAAAAGGCGACCCAAAGGTCGCCTTTTACAATGCGTTGATACGTCTAAATCTACGCGAGTACGATTAACGTACTTTCTTGGTCAACTCGATTACTCGTAGCTGAGCAATGGCTTTAGCCAGTTCACTTGCCGCTTGTGCAAAGTCCATATCGCCATGCTGATTTTGGATATGCTCCTCAGCTTTGCGTTTGGCTTCTTCTGCCTTAGCTGCGTCTAGGTCTTCACCACGGATTGCTGTGTCAGCCAGTACAGTCGCTGTACCCGGCTGAACTTCAACGATACCACCCGAGACATAAAGAATCTCTTCGTGGCCGTGTTGCTTAACTATGCGCACCATTCCCGGCGTAATAGCGGTCAGCAGCGGAGTATGGCCTGAGAAAATACCCAGTTCACCTTCGCTACCAGTCACCTGAAACGTTTCAACTAGACCGGAAAAAAGTTTCTTCTCAGCACTAACAACGTCTAGGTGGAAGGTTATTGCTGCCATATCGCCTCCTAGTTAGCCTTATAGCTTCTTAGCATTCTCAACAGCATCGTCAATCGTACCGCAGTACATGAACGCTTGCTCTGGAATGTCATCGTAATCACCAGCTAGAAGACCTTTGAAGCCACGTAGAGTCTCTTTAAGAGGTACGTAAACACCTGGGTCGCCAGTAAATACTTCCGCTACGTGGTAAGGCTGAGTTAGGAAACGCTCAATCTTACGTGCACGAGATACAACTTGCTTATCTTCTTCAGATAGCTCGTCCATACCTAGAATCGCGATGATATCTTTCAGCTCTTTATAACGCTGTAGAGTAGACTGAACGCCACGAGCGATGTCGTAGTGCTCTTGACCTACTACTAGAGGGTCTAGCTGACGAGACGTTGAATCTAGTGGGTCGATCGCTGGGTATAGACCCATTGCTGCGATGTTACGGTTAAGTACAACCGTTGCATCCAAGTGTGCGAACGTGGTTGCTGGAGACGGGTCAGTCAAGTCATCCGCAGGTACGTATACCGCCTGTACAGACGTGATAGAACCTTGCTTAGTTGACGTGATACGCTCCTGAAGTACACCCATCTCTTCCGCAAGCGTCGGCTGGTAACCTACCGCCGATGGCATACGACCAAGAAGTGCTGATACTTCGGTACCCGCTAGTGTGTAACGGTAGATGTTATCAACGAACAGTAGAACGTCACGACCTTCGTCACGGAAACGCTCTGCCATTGTTAGACCCGTCAGTGCAACACGTAGACGGTTACCTGGTGGCTCGTTCATCTGACCGTAAACCATTGCTACTTTAGACTCTTCAGGATTTTCAACGTTTACAACGCCTGCTTCCTGCATCTCAAAGTAGAAGTCGTTACCTTCACGAGTACGCTCACCAACACCTGCAAATACAGATAGACCTGAGTGTTGAAGTGCGATGTTGTTGATAAGCTCCATCATGTTAACGGTCTTACCTACACCTGCACCACCGAATAGACCGATTTTACCACCCTTAGCGAATGGACAAACTAGGTCGATTACCTTAACACCAGTCTCTAGGAGAGCTGTTTCGTTTGATTGTTCTTCGTAGCTAGGTGCTTCACGGTGGATTGAGTAGTGCTGCTCAGCACCGATCTCACCACACTCATCAATCGCGTCACCAAGAACGTTCATGATACGACCTAGGGTCTTAGTACCTACTGGTACTGAAATTGGAGCGCCAGTATTTACTACTTCAACGCCACGACGTAAACCATCTGAGCTACCCATTACGATACAACGAACTACGCCACCGCCTAGCTGTTGTTGAACCTCAAGAACTAGACGCTCTTTTGATTCAGTAACATTTAGAGCGTCATATACACTAGGTACTTCGCTCTGTGGGAACTCTACGTCGACTACCGCACCGATGATCTGTACGATCTTACCTGTAGCCATCGTTAATCCTCTAAACTATTTCGTTTCACCTAAGCTTAAACCGCAGCGGCACCGCCAACGATTTCCGACAGTTCTTGTGTGATAGCCGCCTGACGGGCTTTGTTATACACAAGTTCTAAGTCTTCAATCAGGTTGCTGGCGTTGTCTGTCGCAGCTTTCATCGCAATCATTCGAGCCGCTTGCTCACAAGCAAGGTTCTCAACTACACCTTGGTAAACCTGAGACTCTACGTAACGCACAAGCAGTGCATCGAGCAGAGGTTTTGGTTCAGGCTCATAGATGTAATCCCATGAGTGCGTGCGCTGCATCTCTTCGCTGTCTGATTTAGGCAAAGGAAGCAATTGATCGATCGTTGGTTCTTGAACCATGGTGTTTACAAACTCGTTGTACACCACGTATAGGCGATCCAACTCACCTTCATCATATTTCTTCAGCATAACGCCAACCGAACCAATCAAGTCTTCTAGTGCTGGGCTATCGCCTAGGCCAGAAACTTGCGCCGATACTTTTGCGCCGCTGTTGTTGAAAAATGCCGTTGCCTTTGAGCCAATAATGGCCAAGTCAACTTCTGCACCTTTCTCTTTCCAATCCTTCATGTCTAGGATGGCTTTCTTGAACAAGTTAATGTTCAAACCACCACATAGACCACGGTCGGTAGAAATAATGATGTAACCAACACGTTTGGCTTCACGCTCTTCTAGGTATGGATGACGATACTCTAGGTTTGCGTTTGCCACATGACCGATCACTTTACGCATTGTTTCCGCATATGGACGGGAGCTTTCACGAGCGTCTTGACTGCGACGCATCTTAGAAGCGGCTACCATTTCCATTGCTTTCGTAATCTTCTGAGTGCTTTTCACACTACCGATTTTATTACGTATCTCTTTTGCGCCGGCCATCGTTACTCTCCATTAGTAGGTGGCATTGCTGCCACCAACCGAATTACCAAGTTTGGGTTGCTTTGAAGTCGTCAGCAATTTTCTTAAATTGCGCTTCAACTTCATCGTTGTAAGAACCCGTCTTGTCGATCTCAGCAGCAAGTTCTGCATATTGACCGCGAGCGTACGATAGTAGAGCTGCTTCGAAGTCTAGAACCTTGTTCAGTTCAATGTCTTCTAGGTAGCCACGTTCTGCCGCAAAGATAACTAGAGCTTGGTCAAAAACAGACATTGGAGCGTACTGCTTCTGCTTCATTAGCTCAGTTACTTTCTGACCATGGTCTAGCTGACGCTTAGTTGCTTCATCAAGATCTGATGAGAACTGAGCAAATGCTGCTAGCTCACGGTACGCCGCAAGTGCCGTACGAATACCACCAGAAAGCTTCTTGATGATTTTCGTCTGAGCAGAACCACCTACACGAGATACCGAAATACCTGGGTCAACCGCTGGACGTACGCCGGCGTTGAACAGTTCGGTTTGCAGGAAGATCTGACCATCAGTAATCGAGATTACGTTAGTCGGTACGAACGCTGAAACGTCACCCGCTTGGGTTTCGATAATAGGTAGAGCAGTCAAAGAACCCGTCTTACCTTTTACTTCACCGTTAGTGAAACGCTCTACGTACTCTTCGCTTACACGAGCTGCACGCTCTAGTAGACGAGAGTGAAGGTAGAATACGTCACCTGGGAATGCTTCACGGCCTGGTGGACGTTTCAGTAGTAGAGAGATTTGACGGTAAGCTACTGCTTGCTTAGATAGATCATCATAAACAATCAGAGCATCTTCACCGCGGTCACGGAAGTACTCACCCATTGCACAACCTGCGTAAGGCGCTAGGTATTGCAGTGCAGCAGACTCAGATGCAGAAGCAACCACTACGATAGTGTTTTGCAGTGCACCGTGCTCTTCCAGTTTGCGTACTACGTTAGCGATGGTAGAAGCTTTCTGACCAATTGCTACGTAGATTGAGAAGATACCAGAATCTTTCTGGTTGATGATTGCATCGATCGCCATTGCAGTTTTACCACACTGACGGTCACCGATTACAAGCTCACGCTGACCACGACCGATTGGGATCATTGAGTCAACAGATTTGTAACCAGTTTGTACTGGCTGATCTACCGATTTACGGTCGATTACGCCAGGTGCAATCACTTCAACAGGTGAAGACAGTTTTGCTTCAATTGGACCTTTACCATCGATTGGCTCACCTAGTGTGTTCACTACACGGCCAAGCAATTCAGGACCTACTGGTACTTCAAGAATACGACCAGTACCTGTTACTTTTGTGCCTTCCTTAAGGTCGGCGTATGGGCCCATTACAACCGCACCAACCGAGTCACGCTCAAGGTTAAGTGCTAGTGCATAACGGCCACCCGGTAATTCAATCATTTCACCTTGCATCACGTCCGCTAGGCCGTGGATGCGAATGATACCGTCGCTTACCGATACGATAGTACCTTCGTTGCGAGCTTCACTAACAACTTCGAATGACTCGATACGCTGTTTGATCAGATCACTAATTTCCGTGGAATTAAGTTGCATGCTCCAATCCCCATTAAGACTGCAATGCATCGCTCAGGCGGTTTAAACGACCGCGAGCTGAGTTATCGATGACTAGGTCTCCGGCTCGAATAATAACCCCACCAAGTAGGGTCTCATCTACACTGCAATTCAGCTTGACCTTGCGTTCAAGACGTTGCTCAAGTTTACTGCTGATGTCAGCTTGTTGTTGCTCATCCAGCTCAGTTGCTGAAATTACGTCAACATCGACACGCTTCTCATGTTCTTGTTTAAGAAGATGGAATTGTGTACTTACATCAGGAAGGGCCTGTAGTCGGCCATTCTCAGCCATCACTTTCAAAAAGTTCTGACCATGTACATCCACTTGTTCACCACACACGGCAACGAAAATCTCTGCCAGTTTATCGGCAGATACAGAGCCCGTTAGGAGCTCTTGCACTTGTGGGTTTTTAGCAACTTCGGCAGCGAAAGTTAGCATCTCAGCCCAAGACTGGAGCTCACCTTTCTCTACAGCAAAGTCAAAGGCTGCTTTAGCATAGGGGCGTGCGATAGTTGTCAAGTCAGACATATGCGCCCCCAAACTTAAAGTTTTGCAGTAATGTTGTTGAGAATATCTTTGTGTGCGTTCTCATCGATAGAACGCTCAAGGATTTTCTCAGCACCAGCTACAGCCAGAGTAGCAACTTGTTTGCGCAGATCATCACGAGCGCGGTTACGTTCAGCTTCAACCTCAGCCTCTGCTTGCGATAGGATTTTCTGGCGTTCTGCCTGAGCTTCCTCACGAGCTTCGTCCACGATTTGAGCTTTACGCTTGTTCGCTTGTTCAATGATCTCAGTTGCTGCGCGCTTTGCTTCTTTCAGTTGGTCCGAAGCATTGGCTTGTGCCAGATCAAGATCTTTTGCAGCGCGTTCAGCAGCGTGCAAACCGTCAGCAATTTTTTTCTGACGCTCTTCGATCGCATCCATGATTGGCGGCCATACATACTTCATGCAGAACCACACAAACAGTGCGAACGAGATTGCTTGACCTAGCAGAGTTGCGTTCATATTCACAACAGCTACCCCTCTATTTATTCGTCAGCGAATAATAATGAATCAATTCAGCGGTTTAAATTAACCAGCTAGCTGACCAACGAATGGGTTCGCAAATGTGAATAGAAGTGCGATTACGATACCGATCATAGGGATCGCATCCAATAGACCTGCAATGATGAACATCTTAACTTGCAGCATAGGAGCCATTTCTGGTTGACGTGCAGCGCCTTCAAGGAATTTACCACCTAGTAGTGCGAAGCCGATCGCAGTACCTAGTGCAGCAAGACCGACGATAATACCTACGGCGATTGCAGAAAAGCTCAGTAAAGTTTCCATTACTATCTCCAATTTTATAGTTGTTGGCTTATATGCCTAAATAAAAAAGCTTAAAAAATTAATAATTAATGATCAGAGTCTTCGTGTGCCATCGATAGATATACGATGGTCAACATCATGAATACGAAGGCTTGGATCGTGATAACCAGAATATGGAAAATAGCCCACGGAAGTGAACCTAACCATTGTAGCCACCATGGTAGCATTGCCGCACAAAGAATGAATACAACCTCACCTGCGAACATGTTACCGAATAGACGCATACCAAGAGATAGAGGTTTCGCCAGTAGCGACACAACTTCAATCAGTAGGTTAAACGGAATCATCACTGGGTGATTAAATGGATGTAATGCTAATTCTTTAGCGAACCCACCTAGACCTTTCACTTTGATGCTGTAGTAAATCATCAGAGCGAATACGCCTAGAGCCATAGCCATGGTGATATTCACATCAGCAGAAGGTACCACTTTCAAGTAAGGGATACCGAGCCAATGCTCAGCTGGGTAAGGTAAGAAATCGATAGGCACAAGGTCCATCAAGTTCATTAAAAATACCCAACAAAAGATAGTTAGTGCTAGAGGGGCTATCAGAGGGTTGCGTCCATGGAACGTATCTTTGACGTTGGTATCGACAAATTCTACGATCATTTCTACAGCACACTGAAGCTTACCTGGCACACCCACTGTTGCTTTCTTTGCCACTGAACGGAAAATCCAAAGGAAAATCAATCCAGTAAACACAGAAAAGAACAGGCTATCGATGTGTACGTTCCAGAAACTTGTCTCCTCCGCCACAAGACCTAACTTATAAGTAGAAAGGTTTGTGAGGTGGTGATCAATGTATCCAGACGACGTTAGCGCTTCACCTGGCGCAGCCATAACTCGTCCTATTTTTTGTTGTTAATGAATAGTGCTGGCGCAAAAATGTTAACACCAAGAACCAGCAAATAGGTCAGTTTGAGGGGAACGAGTTCCACCTGCATATACATGTAGGCAATGGAGAAAAGGACCACTGTGATGACAATTTTGAGCGCTTCCCCTGCGTAAAATGAATTGGCGATCAGACGTGCTGCTCGCGCTCCACTATACTTAAAGGCAAAGAACGCAAACACTGCATTAGCGATAACAAAAATGCTACCTCCAACCAGTGCAGAAAATCCCCACCCAGTATTGATGATGGCACTCATCCCTACTGCCAGAAAAATAACCACGCTAACTTGAATCATTAACAATCGCTTAGCAAGCTCTCGTCCTGGTTTGGCTAGCGTAGCTACCATGTATTCATACCTCGATTAATCTACCACACCACCGTGCTCGGCGAGCATGGAAGACGGCGAAAATTATACGATGAGTCGCCTTTTTTGCAATGAAAAGGCTCTAAAAACTGGTGTTTTTATTTACAAATCGTCAACTTTCGTTCAAAAACCAATTTTTGGTCACATTTGACCTAAATCAATTATCTCATTTAGCGTTCAAGTATTGCAATTAGTTGCTCGAATTTGTGAGGTTCGTCAAGACTAATTGTGAGTTTTGTTCTACCACTTGAATTGCGCACAATAGAGACTTGTGACCCCAATTTTTCACTTAGACGCTGAGAAATCTCCTGCGCCTCGTGATCAACAACTTCAGGCTTGGCAGCGGTTTTTGGTGCCAAATGCTTTTTAACTAGCTGCTCGGTTTGTCTCACCGTGAGCTTCTTGTCTGCCGCGATTTGAGCAACTTCCAACTGCGCTACTGAGTCAAGACTCAATAAAGCACGTGCATGCCCCATTTCCAATGCTTTGTTTGCAACAAGCTGTTTCACGCCCTCTTCAAGCTGGTTCAAACGCAAAAGGTTTGATACCGCAGTACGAGATTTACCAATAGCATCTGCGACTTGTTGGTGAGTTAATTCGAACTCTTTTTGTAGTCCTTCAAGGGCTTGAGCTTCTTCGATAGCATTGAGGTCTTCACGCTGAATATTCTCAATAAGTGCCATAGCTACCGCAGCTCTATCCGTCACCTTCTTGACCAAACAAGGAACGACCTTGAGACCTGCTTGCTTCGAGGCTCTCCAACGGCGTTCACCCGCAATGATTTCGTAACTTTCCTGACCAATTTGTCTAACAACTATCGGTTGAATGACGCCTTGAGAGCTAATTGAGGCAGCGAGTTCTGCCAAAGCTTCAGGCTCCATTTCCTTACGTGGCTGATAACTTCCTGCTTTCAAATGGCCAACAGGAATATCGCACAGCTCGCCTTCGGTCGACATGGACTGGCTATGGGCGATGGTTTGCTGTTTTTCACGTGCAACTGAACTGGTCGCCAATAAGGCATCCAGACCTTTGCCTAAACCGCGTTTCGACATGGGGTATCCTTTCTGTGTAGCTTTAAACTGGAACTTCTTCTCGGCGTAACATCTCTCCTGCAAGCGCCAAATAGGCTTTTGCTCCAGAGGAGTATTTGTCGTAATACATCGCAGGCTTCCCGTGGCTTGGCGCTTCGGCCAAACGAACGTTTCTAGGGATCACCGTGCGATAGACTTTATCGCCAAAGTGTTGTTTGAGTTGATCAGACACCTCGTTTGACAAGCGGTTACGCGGGTCATACATGGTGCGAAGCAGACCTTCTATCTTCAAGTTATCATTCACTACAGCAGCAAGCTTACTGATGGTATCCATCAGTGCGGTTAAGCCTTCAAGGGCAAAATATTCACACTGCATAGGTACCAACACCGAGTCTGATGCGGCCATAGCATTGATTGTAAGAAGGTTAAGTGCAGGCGGACAATCTATAAAGATGAAATCATAGTTATCACGAACTAATTGTAACGAATTCTTAAGGCGTATTTCACGGGCAAACACTTCCATCAGCTTGATTTCAGCTGCCGTAACATCGCCATTTGCAGCAACTAAGTCATAGCCACCGCTGGTTTTTTTACATACCACTTCGTCAAATGGCACGTCTTCAACCAATAAATCATAAGCCGTAGCGTCGACTTGATACTTGTCAACGCCACTGGCCATCGTGGCATTACCTTGTGGGTCGAGATCAATCACCAATACCTTTCGTCGTGTCGCCGCCATGGAAGCCGCTAGATTGACACAAGTGGTTGTTTTCCCTACACCGCCTTTCTGATTGGCAATTGATATAATTCGTCCCACGCTATACCTCGTTAATCGTCCTTACGGGTCAAGGTTACTAGATGTCGCTCACCTTCTAACTCAGGAACTTGCAAAGCTATGATATCGGTCACAGAACACCATTCCGGCAGTTGGTCGATTTCATTGGCTGGATGCGTCCCTTTCAGCGCCAAGAACACGCCCGTGTTTGCTTTTGGCAGATGATGACACCACTCCACCATATCACTAATGGAAGCAAATGCTCGGCTCAATACTGCATCAAAACCAACTTCAGGTTGAAATTCTTCAACTCGACTTTGGACTGGCGTAACATTCTCTATTTTCAGCTCATGCACTACTTGTTTGATAAAACGAATACGCTTGCCCAAGCTATCAAGCAAAGTAAACGCTTTGTCCGGATTCATGATAGACAAAGGAATTCCTGGCAACCCAGGGCCAGTGCCCACATCAATAAAGCGCTCACCCGGTAAGTGAGGACTTACAACGATACTATCTAAGATATGTTTCACTAACATATCTTGTGGGTTACGTACTGAGGTTAAGTTGTACGCTTTGTTCCACTTATCCAGCATCTCAACGTAACCGACCAATTGTTCACGTTGACGCTCATTCACCTCTAAATCGGTTTGGGCGATCAATTTATCCAGAGTCGCTCGTAAGGTACTCATTTAGGCAACTCCTTTCTTCAATAGGCCTTGTTTCTTCAAGTGCACCAGCAAAATCGAGATTGCCGCCGGGGTAATGCCTGAAATACGCGATGCGATGCCAATGGTTTGTGGTTTAGCATCACTTAGCTTAGCCACAACTTCGTTGGACAGCCCAGAAATAGCGCTGTAATCGAAGTTAGCTGGGATCTCGGTATTCTCATGACGCAGCGATTTTTCGATCTCATCTTGCTGACGCTGGATGTAACCTTCGTATTTTACTTGTATTTCAACTTGCTCTGCGGCTTGCTCATCGTCAAGTGCCGGGGCAAACGCATCCAGCTTAGTCAATTCGCCGTAGCTGATTTCAGGACGACGTAGAAGATCTTCACCACTCGCTTCACGCGTCATTGGTGTTTTAAGAAGATCATTCAGTGCATCGATCCCTTCTGATTTCGGATTCATCCATTCGCCACGCAGACGCTGACGTTCTTGTTCGATGTTCTCAACTTTTTGATTGAAACGAGCCCAACGCTCATCATCAATCAGGCCAAGCTCACGGCCTTGCTCCGTCAGACGTAGATCAGCGTTGTCTTCACGCAACAGCAGACGGTACTCCGCACGTGAGGTGAACATACGGTACGGCTCTTTTGTGCCCATTGTCGACAGGTCATCAATCATTACACCCATATAGGCTTGGTCACGACGTGGGTTCCAGCCCTCTTTGCCTTGAGCAAGCAAACTGGCATTTAGACCCGCCATCAAACCTTGTGCCGCCGCTTCTTCATAGCCAGTGGTGCCGTTAATTTGACCAGCAAAGAACAGGCCAGAGATAAACTTAGTTTCATACGTCTGTTTTAAGTCACGCGGGTCAAAGAAATCATACTCGATAGCGTAGCCTGGACGCACAATGTGTGCATTTTCAAACCCTTTCATCGAACGAACAATCTGCACCTGCACATCAAATGGCAAGCTGGTGGAGATACCGTTCGGGTATAGCTCATGGGTCGTTAAACCTTCAGGCTCGATAAAGATTTGGTGTGAGTTTTTATCAGCAAAACGCATCACTTTATCTTCGATCGACGGGCAGTAACGTGGACCAATACCTTCGATCACCCCTGCATACATAGGGCTACGATCGAGGTTGTTGCGGATCACCTCATGAGTACTCTCATTGGTATGGGTGATAAAACAAGGAATTTGTCGCGGCTGCTGGCTGCGTTTCCCCATAAAGGAGAAGACAGGCGTTGGATTGTCACCGTGTTGCGCTTCTAACTGTGAAAAATCAACACTACGGGCATCAATTCGTGGCGGAGTACCAGTTTTTAGGCGATCAACACGAAATGGCATTTCACGCAGACGATCGGCCAGTGCGATCGACGGGGGATCTCCTGCACGGCCTCCTGAAGAGCTTTCCATACCAATATGGATCTTCCCCCCTAAGAAGGTGCCTACCGTCAATACCACCGCTTTGGCGTGGAATTTAAGCCCCATTTGCGTCACAACACCCACAGCGCGATCTTGTTCAACGATCAAATCGTCGACCGATTGTTGGAATAGGGTCAGATTCGGAGTGTTTTCCAGCACTTCACGTACGTACGCTTTGTATAAAGCGCGATCGGCTTGAGCGCGAGTAGCTCGTACCGCTGGGCCCTTAGATGCGTTTAGGGTACGAAATTGAATACCTGAATGATCAATCGCTTGCGCCATTAATCCACCGAGCGCATCAACTTCCTTGACTAAGTGTCCTTTACCAATCCCGCCAATAGCAGGGTTACAAGACATTTGGCCTAGGGTGTCAATATTGTGAGTCAATAATAGTGTGCGTTGACCCGTTCTCGCAGATGCAAGGGCAGCTTCCGTTCCCGCATGTCCGCCACCGACTACGATGACGTCAAAATTTTCGTGATAAAGCATGAACTGACCTCAGGTATTCAATCTAGTCTGACTAGCATAGTTAAAAGGAGCAGTATTCTACCTACTTTTTAGCCTAGAGAAAATCAGTTTTGGATCTCTTAGAATGAATAAAATATATATAAGATCTATATAGAGATCTTTTTATTGGATCTATTATTAGGCAAGCACGATCGTGTGGATAAGCGGGAAATGATCAATAAGATCATGCAGTTTAAGACGATCATTAACTGTGATCTTGTTTTGATCTAGGTTGGGATTAGCTGGGATCAAAAGAGGTGTTTATCCACACGGTAAAATAGATCTAGATCTTATTCTTTGGATAACTATAGGTTAATCACTGGAAAGTTCTATACTTATCCACAAGAGAAAAGGTAGAAAGTTGATTCCAGTGATTAACTTTTTAGTGCTCAAGCAAAAACTTTGCTTAATTAGAGGCTAAATTTGTCCTGATTTGTTTTCAACCAACGTTCTGCTTCGTCTTCAGGTACGTCATGAGCTAACACATCAATCTCACATGGTTCAGTCAATGCGGTTGCACCAATGTCTTGCATTAAGGCATGGGCATGGCGGCCTGCACCACAGAAGGTATCGTAGCTAGAATCACCAATAGCGACCACCGCATAGGAAACCCCACTCATTTTTGGTGGTGTGGCCTGCAAAGCTTCGATAAATGGTTGGATATTTTCTGGGTAGTCACCCGCACCATGGGTAGAAGTCACTATAAGCCAGATATCCTGGGCTGGAATGTCACCTAATTCCGGTTGATTATGGGTAGTCGTTTCCAAACCTGCCTGTTGAAGAAGGTCACTTAAGTGATCACCGACGTATTCTGCACCACCTAAAGTACTACCAGTAATAATGTGGATCATGCTTGTCCCTATATCGAGTCTATCTGCGCTAAGTTGTTCATATACTAGCGGATCAAAAGCCTAGGAAAAACCGTTGATCAGGATAAATTGTGGATAGAAGCACGATCGGCTTGGTACCACTGAGATCATAGTGGGGAAGATCTTATTCAGGGGTGGGGAAAAGATCGGGAAGCGGACGCGTTGCTAACGGTTAACGGACGCTGGCGCTAAGGGTGAAAGAGGCTGGTCTTGGTGAGTTAGTCACAGTAAAGGGCTTTTGCTCTTCCCTTAAACCCTTAGCAACGCGTCCGTTTACCCTTTACCGAAAACTAAAACGCCCAACCTTCCGGCTGGGCGCTAAATTCTGCGGGTGAAAAGGGAGGTTTAAGCTACTTATCTCTCTTTACCATTGCTTTGAGCGCAGCAATATTGGTTTGTAAGCCTTCCGCTTCTTTTAGTTGGCGACGATCAGCGGCAAAACGGTCGTATTCTGACTTCGCTTTGTCATCTGCTGATTTCTTAGTTATTTTTCCTGTACCACTAAGTACATCACGGTCGTTGAAATCTAGGAATTGATCGAGTTTATTGCCCCAGTCTTGAAGGAATACTTGCTTGCGGCGTAGCGCTTGGTCCTCTGCAAAATCAAGCCACATGTTTACAATACGATTGAGCTCTTTGATTTCATCCTCATGTAGGTAATTCTTAGCTATAGTCACATCACTTTTACGTACTTCTTCACCTTTGTAGCTCGTTAGGCCCATGTCTGGTTTATCGGCATCTACACGATTTGCGATCAGTTCGGCCGCTGTCATATGAGTACTGGCATAATGCAGTTTGTTTTGAATGGTTTGAAAGAAGCGAGTGGTTTCTTTATTTGAAGGTTCGTAGTCTGCTGCCATCGTGAAGATTTCTTTCACTCGTAGATAAACGCGGCGCTCACTCGCACGGATGTCTCGAATGCGTTCAAGCATCTCATCAAAATAGTCTGGTACAGCAGAGTGCCCAACGGGTGGGTTTTTTAGGCGTTCATCATCCATTGCAAAACCTTTAATCAGATATTCCTGCAATATTTGTGTTGCCCATTGACGAAATTGGGTTCCCCGTTGTGAACGAACCCGATAACCAACAGCTAAGATAGCCTCTAGGTTATAGTGATCTATTTGACGAGAAACCTGCCTTGTCCCCTCTAATCGAACTATCCGGAATTTCCGGATGGTTGCACTTTGTACAAGTTCACCTTCACTATAAATGTTAACTAAATGCTCATTGATAGTGCGAACATCTTTGCCATATAACTCAGCCATCGCTGATTGTGACAGCCACAAAGTATCAGACTCAAAACGACATTCAACGCGGGTTTTACCATCTTTACTGGTAAAGAGAACAAACTCTCCGCGAGGAGCTTGAGGGAAGGAATCTGTCATTTTGTTCTCCTTTAAATAGACACTCTTATACTAGCGGATCAATAGCTTAGGAAAAACAGTTGTTCAGGATAAATTGTGGATAGATACGGGATCGGCTTGGTATGGCTAAGATCATAGTGGGGAAGATCTTATTCAGGGGTGGGGAAAAGATCGGGAAGCGGACGCGTTGCTAACGGTTAATGGACGCTGGCGCTAAGGGTGAAAGGGGCTGGTCTTGGTGTAAAGGGCTTTTTCTCTTCCCTTAAACCCTTAGCAACGCGTCCGTTAACCCTTTTACCGAAAACAAAAAACGCCCAACCTTTCAGTTGAGCGTTGTGATATCAAGGTTCTCGAACCCCTTATTTCCCTATACAAAATGAAGAAAATATCCGTCCTAACAAGTCATCAGAGCTAAATTCCCCAGTAATTTCATTGAGGTGCTGCTGGGTGATGCGTAGTTCTTCTGCCAAGATTTCGCCGGCCATGAAACCTTCAAGCTGTTGCTGGCCAATCTCTAGGTGTTCGGCGGCACGTTCTAGGGCATCTAGGTGACGGCGACGAGCCATAAAGCCGCCTTCTTGGTTGCCAGTAAAGCCCATGATCTCTTTTAGGTGGTTGCGTAGTGCATCCACGCCGATGCCTGTTTTGGCAGATAGGCGGATCAAGGTTGGTTGATTGACGTGGCAGATCCCCATCTCTTCACCAGTTTGATCGGCTTTATTACGGATAACGGTAATGCCGATACTCTCTGGCAAGCGATCAATAAAGTCAGGCCAAATATCTTTCGGGTCGGTGGCGTCTGTGGTGGTGCCATCCACCATAAACAGTACTCGGTCTGCTTGCTCAATCTCTTCCCAAGCACGTTCGATACCGATTTTCTCCACCTCGTCAGAGGCATCACGTAGGCCTGCGGTATCGATAATGTGCAGTGGCATACCATCGATATGGATGTGTTCACGCAGTACGTCACGGGTGGTGCCCGCAATGTCGGTAACAATTGCACTCTCTTTACCTGATAAGGCATTGAGTAGGCTAGACTTACCAGCGTTAGGACGACCTGCGATGACCACCTTCATACCTTCACGCATGATGGCGCCTTGGTTGGCCTCTTGGCGTACGGCAGCTAGGTTGTCGATGATCGCTTGCAGGTCTGCACTGACCTTGCCATCGGCAAGAAAGTCGATCTCTTCTTCAGGGAAGTCGATAGCCGCTTCGACATAGATGCGCAGGTGGATTAGCGATTCCACCAGCGTTTGGATCTTCTTCGAGAATTGACCTTGCAGAGATTGCAGTGCAGATTTTGCGGCTTCTTCTGAGCTTGCATCAATCAGGTCGGCAATCGCTTCAGCTTGGGTAAGGTCCATTTTGTCGTTCAAAAACGCACGTTCTGAAAACTCACCAGGGCGAGCTGGACGCACACCTGCAATCTTAAGGATACGTTTGATCAGCATATCCATGACAACAGGGCCACCATGGCCTTGCAACTCGAGTACGTCTTCACCGGTGAATGAATGTGGGTTAGGGAAGTATAAGGCGATGCCTTGGTCAAGCTCCAGACCGTTTTCATCTTTGAATGGAATGTACTCAGCGTAACGTGGCTTGAGGGATTTCCCTGTGACTTCAATGGCAACCTGCTCGGCTAGTGGGCCTGATACTCGAATGATGCCAACCCCGCCACGACCGGGTGCAGTTGCTTGAGCGACAATAGTGTCTGTAGTCATAAAGTGTCCTGACTGGGGCTATGCCCGTTATAAAATCTATCTGGGGTGAATTGTAATCACCCCAACGCAAAAAGGCGACCTTTTGGCCGCCTTTTGATTGATTCGCTAATCTTTACTTAGCTCGTTTGCTTTAGAAAGGTTACTTTGAGTGTAGACCTTTCTTCTCCAGCGCTTTGTAGATAAGCGTTTGCTGGATAAGCGTTACGATGTTCGATACTAGCCAGTATAGAACCAGACCTGATGGGAACCATAGGAAGAAGAAGGTAAACATCACCGGCATAAAGGTCATGATCTTCTGCTGCATAGGATCGGTTACCGTAGTCGGGCTCATCTTCTGGATCAGGAACATCGACGCACCCATCAGTAGCGGTAGGATGTAGTACGGGTCTTGTGCTGACAAGTC
Source organism: Vibrio sp. SCSIO 43136 (assembly GCF_023716565.1). Lineage (NCBI taxonomy): Bacteria > Pseudomonadati > Pseudomonadota > Gammaproteobacteria > Vibrionales > Vibrionaceae > Vibrio > Vibrio sp. SCSIO 43136. The sequence goes on from NZ_CP071848.1 coordinate 3,163,651, forward strand.
CGTGATCCAACCGAAGAATGGTGAGTGACGTAGTTCAACAGACTCCATTAGAGACCAGTACAGTGCGATGAAAATAGGCATCTGTAGAAGAATTGGTAGACAGCCACCCAGTGGGTTCACTTTCTCTTTCTTATACAGTTCCATCATCTCTTGGCTCATGCGTTGACGGTCATCGCCAATACGCTCACGCATCGCTTGCAGCTTAGGCTGAAGCATGCGCATTTTCGCCATTGAGGTGTACTGAGCTTTCGTCAGTGGGTACATAGCACCACGAACGATGAAGGTCAGGATGATGATTGCAATACCCCAGTTAGACACGAAGCTTTGGATGAACGAAAGCAATACGTGCAGTGGTTTTGCGATGAACCATAGCCAGCCATAGTCTACTACTAGATCTAGGTTCTCAGCGGTTGCCGCCATCTCATCTTGAAGTTTTGGACCCACCCATAGTGTTGCGTGGAACTGAGCTTCACCACCATCAGCGATGGTTTTGTTTGGCATGCGAACACCGATATCAGCAAGGTTGCCGATCACGCGAGTGTATAGGTTAGTACCTGGCTCTTGGCGAGGAACCCAAGCCGTCGCAAAGTAGTGCTGGATCATAGCTGCCCAACCTTTACCGTCTGGTAGGTTGATTGACAGGTTACGGTCTTGCATATCATCGAAGCTGTATTTCTTGTAACGAACATCTTCAGTTGAGTATGCGCCGCCACGGTAAGTAGGCATTGCTAGGTTACCACCAGCGTCCATGACGTTTTGGCGTAGGTGAGCGTACATACCAAAGGTTGCGTTGTTACCCGAGTTGTTGACAACATCGTACTGAACTTCGATTGCGTAGCTGCCACGTTTGAAAACAAAAGTTTTCACGTAGTCGATACCATTAACAGAGTAGGTCAGTGGAATGCGCAGTTCTTCTTCGCCATCACTCATCTCTAGGGTATCAGTACCTAGTTCGTAGTTAGGGCGTTGAGTGCTGCTTAGGTCGACACCTTGAGGGCCAACTAGACCACTCTGGGCGATAAACGTATGACCTTGCTCATTCTTAAGAAGAACAAAATTGTCATCTGAGTCCAGCTCTGCATCGTATTGGTTCAGCTCAGCCGACACAATGTCGCCGCCGAAAGTATCAATAGACAGAGTTAGCACATCCGTTTTCACATTGACTAGACGCTGAGAAGGCGAGCTAGCTTGTGGCGCTGGGTCTGCAAGGTCATCTGAAAAAGATGGTGCAGGAAGAGTACTGCTATTTTGTGCTTGCTGTTGTGGCGTAGGGTTCTTGTACGATTGCCATTGGTTAAATAGCAAAAAAGATACAAACGCCAAGGCAATTAGCAGGATATTACGTTGAGAATCCATCGTTATTTATCTCTGTCTTGTTTTTGGACTGGTGGAACGGGGTCATATCCCCCATCGCTCAAAGGATGGCATTTTAATAGACGTTTGCCGGATAACCAACAACCTTTTAAAAAACCGTGAGCTTTCAGGGCTTCTATTGCGTATTGAGAACATGTCGGCGTAAAACGACAACGTGGTCCTAACAAAGGACTGATGATCCACTGGTAAAGTTTAACCAGTCCGATGGTTATCCACGCGAAGGGCGAGACAGGCGATGCCATAATTTATCGAATAGCTTGAACATTTCTTCATTGCTCAAATCTTGCGCTGTTTTCTTTGCGATGACAACAAAATCTTTATTAGGAAGTTGATGTTGTTTGTTACGAAAGCTTTCGCGAGCTAGACGTTTGAAGCGATTACGACCGACAGCAGTCTTAATTTGCTTTTTAGGAACGGCTAAGCCAAGACGAGGGTGAGAAAGAGTGTTTTCTCGAGCGATGATGGTGAAATGAGGTGAGCCTGCTCGATGAGCTTGCTGGAAGACATTTGAATAATGCTCGGGAGTTAACAGACGTAACTCCCGATTGAACGCGTACTTGCTCAAAATAACTCGATATTATTTTGAAAGGCGCGCACGGCCTTTAGCACGACGTGCATTAATTACTTTACGACCGTTCTTAGTCGCCATGCGTGCACGGAAACCGTGAGTACGCTTGCGCTTTAGAACTGAAGGTTGAAAAGTGCGTTTAGACATGGTTATTACCTTTACTGATCAGTAGTTTTAGGTTTATTGCTAAACCCGGCGTGGGACCTTTAATCTCCTCTATATATAAAGAAGAAAATCCGACGCCTCTCAACAAAGAGGCGGAATTGTAATCACTGACTAGCAAAGAGTCAATGATTGGGTTTAGAAAATTCCGGCGTGCGATTATACGCAAACTTGGCTCAATCGCAAGGATCAGTCTGCGATCCTTGTGCAATGCCTTGGGGAAGGTTGGTGATAACCTTGTGGATCAAATTGTAACCCTTGCGTGAGTAAATGCGATCATCTTTGTAATGAGATCTTGTGTAAGCCTTATCAATACAGGCATTGAAACGATTTCCTCTTTTATCTACACCCGAGTCGATAACCTATGATCCCCTGTGGACAAAAATATTTGCCTCACCGCTAGCGCCCGTCATTGCTCACTCCTTGGTCAAACTGATATTTCTCCCAGTAAGCAACTTTTTGTGCTTTTGTGCATGAAAATGTGAGTAGAGGGCGGGAAATTTGTGGGGATCTCGCCTAATCTGAAGGAGTAATTGTGAATAACTTCGAT